>NZ_JBIWEO010000006.1:0-80938 GCF_044762555.1 Pseudomonas sp. NPDC096917
TTCCAGCTTCCAGCTTCCAGCTTCCAGCTTCCAGCTTCCAGCTTCCAGCTTCCAGCTTCCAGCTTCCAGCTTCCAGCTTCCAGCTTCCAGCTTCCAGTGCTTCTAAAGTCATACAAATAGACACAGTTATTTTGTAGTCCGCGCACTAGAATAGGGGCAGTCATTTTTAAGCCAGAGACTCCCGATATGCCAGATCCGGTTGACCCCCGCAGGGTGTCAGAGTTACCGCTGGACGAGTTAGTGGCTTGTCATGAATGCGACCTACTGATGCGCAAGCCGCATCTCGCACTCGGCGAAAAAGCCCAATGCCCGCGCTGCGGTTACGAGCTTTATGCTCATAGACACAATGTTGTTGAGCGTAGTCTCGCCTTGGTCATTGCCGCGCTATTGCTCTACATACCCGCGAACTTTTTGCCCATCATGCAACTCAATTTACTGGGCCAGACGTCACAAGACACCGTCTGGAGCGGTGTACTCGGCTTGTTCAACACCGGCATGCAAGGTATTGCCATTGTCGTGTTCCTGTGCAGCATGGGTATTCCATTGCTCAAACTGCTGTGCCAACTCGCCGTGCTACTGAGTATTCGCTGGAATATTGGACGCAGCTACGGTTTGCTCATTTACCGCATTTATCACCACCTACGTGATTGGGGCATGCTTGAGGTGTACCTGATGGGCGTATTGGTCGCGATTGTTAAATTGGCCGATCTGGCACAGTTGAGTCTTGGGCTCGGCTTAACCTGCTTCGTCAGCTTGTTATTGGTCCAACTCTGGCTGGAGGCGGTGATGTCGCCTCATCAGATTTGGCAGGCACTGTCCGGGGAGGATCTACATGCGGGCGATTGATGCGGGCATTCTGATCTGTGGCGAATGCCACGAGCTCAACAGGCAAGAACCCGACACCGACGAGCAAACATGCACCCGTTGCGCAGCCTTGGTTCATGCGCGGCGCCCTGACAGCCTGATGCGTACCTGGGCATTATTGTTGACCTCGGCCATCCTCTATATCCCGGCTAACCTGCTGCCCATCATGACCGTCAATTCGTTGGGGCAAGGCAGCCCCAGTACCATCATGGCCGGGGTGATTGAATTGGTGCAGCACGGCATGATTCCGATTGCCGCCGTCGTATTCGTGGCGAGTATTTTAGTGCCGACTTTCAAACTGGTCGGCATCGGCCTGCTGCTGTTCTCGGTACAACGCCGTCAGCCATTGTCTGCTCGGCAACGTATCATCATGTACCGTTTCATCGAGTTTATTGGCCGTTGGTCAATGTTGGATATTTTTGTCATTGCCATCCTGGTGGCTGTGGTGAACTTTGGACGAATTGCCAGCATTGAGGCCAATCTCGGCGCAGTGGCCTTCGCCAGTGTGGTGATATTAACGATGCTTGCAGCTGTAACTTTCGATCCCCGACTAATTTGGGATAACACGGAGTCGGACGACGACCATGAGTGATTTGCCAACCGCTAAAACCCGCCCAGCCTCCAACTGGTCTGCCATCTGGGTTCTCCCGCTCATTGCCTTGCTCATCGGTGGATGGCTGGGCTGGCGAGCCTACAGCGAGACCGGGATAGATATTCAGGTCCGCTTCGAAAGTGGTGAAGGCATCGTCGCCAACAAGACCGAAGTGGTCTACAAAGGCATGCCCGTGGGCAAAGTTAAAACACTGGCCTTGGATGACAGTGGTCCCAGCAAAGGGGTTATTGCCACGGTCGAAATGAACAAAGACGTGGAACAATACCTAAAAACCAATACCCGTTTCTGGCTGGTCAAACCCAGCGTGACACTGGCAGGTATTACAGGTCTCGAAACCCTGGTGTCCGGCAACTACATTGCGGTCAGCCCGGCGGACGGTGAGCCCACCCGTAAATTCAAGGCCCTGTCGCAAGAACCGCCACTGTCTGACGACAAACCAGGCTTGCACCTGACACTCAAGGCTGACCGACTCGGTTCGTTGAACCGGGGCAGCCCGGTGTTCTACAAACAGATTCAAGTAGGACAGATCAAAAGCTACGTGCTTTCCGAGGATCAAAACACCGTCGAGATCAAAGTCTTTATCGAACCGACGTACGCCAATCTGGTGCGCAAACACACGCGCTTCTGGAACGCCAGCGGCATCAGCATCGACGCCAACCTCTCGGGTGTAAAAGTACGCAGCGAATCGCTGGCCAGTATCGTCGCTGGCGGTATTGCCTTCGCAACACCCGAAAACCGCAAGGACAGCCCGCCCACCGACTCAAGCCTGCCGTTCCGCCTCTATGAAGACTTCGATGCTGCTCAGGCGGGGATTAAAGTCAAAGTCAAACTCAGTGATTTCGAAGGTCTGCAAGCCGGCCGCACGCCTGTCATGTACAAAGGCATTCAAGTGGGTAGCCTCAAGACCCTGAAGATTGATCCCGACCTGACCAGCGCCAGCGCCGAACTGACCCTGGATCCATTGGCAGAAGACTATCTGGTGCAAGGGACGCAGTTCTGGGTAGTTAAACCCTCGATCTCGCTGGCTGGTATCACCGGATTAGAAGCGTTGGTTAAAGGTAACTACATCGCCATTCGTCCCGGTGACAAAGGCAGTACACCAGAGCGTGAATTCATTGCACGACCAAAAGCGCCGCCACTCGATCTACGATCGCCCGGCCTCCATATGGTGCTCTTCACCGATAACCTAGGGTCGCTAGAAGTCGGCAGCCCGATTCTCTACAAGCAGGTCAAGGTGGGCTCGGTCCAAAGCTATCAATTTTCCCGCACCCAGAAACAACTGATCATCGGCGTGCATATCGAGAAAGAATACGAAAACCTGGTCAACGCCTCGACTCGCTTCTGGAATGCCAGCGGCATCACATTGAGCGGCGGTTTGACCGGCGGCATTCAGGTTAAAAGTGAGTCTTTGCAAAGTCTCATGGCCGGTGGGATTGCCTTCGAAACCCCACAAGCCAAAGCGCCGTTGCAAAAGCGTGTCCCGCGTTTCCGCCTGTTTACCGACCGTGATGCCGCGATGCAGCAAGGCGTGAGCGTGACCATCAAAGTCGCACGCGCAGATGGATTGAGCCGTGGCACACCGATCCGTTTCAAAGGTCTGGATGTGGGCAAAATCGAGAGTGTCGATTTGAGCGATGACCTGCAGTCGGTCCTGCTCAAGGCCCGCATCACTGAAGTACCTGGTCGTATTGCCCGTGTGGGTACGCAGTTCTGGGTGGTCAAACCTGAACTTGGATTGCTCAAAACAGCGAACCTTGAAACCCTCGTCACCGGCCAGTATCTGGAAGTGCAGCCCGCCGTGAAACAACAAGGCCCACAAACCAACTTTGTTGCCTTGGACCAAGCCCCTGAGGCCGTCACTCCCAAAGCCGGGCTAAGCCTGGTCTTGAGTGCGGCACGACGGGGGTCGCTCAAAGAGGGCGTTCCCGTCACCTATCGTGAAGTCACCGTGGGTAAAGTCACGGGTTATGAGCTGGGCAACACCGCCGACCGCGTGTTGGTTCACATCCTCATCGAACCCCGTTACGCACCCTTGGTGCGCAGCGGCAGCCGCTTCTGGAACACCAGCGGCTTTGGTGTCGATTTTGGCCTCTTTAAAGGCGCAACCATCCGTACTGAGTCTCTCGAAACCTTGGTGCAGGGCGGTATAGCCTTTGCTACGCCGGATGACGAAAAAATGGGCAGTCAGGCTCGACCAGAACAAACCTTCCCCTTGTTTGATAAGTTTGAAGAGGAATGGCTGCAATGGGCCCCCAAAATTCCCTTGGCTAAATAAACGCCTTACCTGCCTCTGACACACCGAAGGCCGCGATCCATGATCGCGGCCTTTTTGCATTCAGGGCACGTAGTCCTCAGTCAATAATTTGTGAATCTTCAGGGAATTCCTACGAGCAAATTCGAAAAGCAAGGTTAAAGTCTTCTCAGTTTTCACCAATACAGTTCGATAGGCATCTGAAAAATGAACGCTAGCAACAGTCGACTATATGGGTAAAACGTAACTGTTTCATTTTTAACTGGATAAGTGATCGTAGCGTAATTCGCGTTCGATACTTGTTTGATTAAGGACAATCATTACCTCTTGGGTGTGCAGTTAGGACGGTGCCGCGCTCGACAGTCACTGCGTTGGTGTTGAGGCAGTGCGCGCATTAAAAATGATTCAGTTAATTATCAAATAAACTAAATATGGGAAAAGCTGATGAACTTTGCAATTAAAACGACGCTTGCTTCTTTTGTACTGTTGGCGAGTTCCGGCTCGGCTGTTTATGCTGCCGGTGCGGGCGGCGGTACTGTCACTTTTGAAGGTGCCATTATTGAAGCAGCCTGCTCGATTGATCCAGAAAGTGTTGATCAAACCATTGGCTTGGGGCAAGTCGCCAAGTCGCAACTGGCGGCGGGCGGTAACTCAAGTCCTGAAGAGTTCAAGATCAAACTCAAAGGGTGTGACGTCAGCACCCTGACTGATAAAACCGTCACATCAACCTTTACCGGTGCCGAATCCGCTGCTGTGCCAGGTGCTCTGGGTATTGTGGGTGATGCAAAGGGGGCGGGCATCATGATGGTAGATGGCAGTGGTACTAATGTCGTATTGGGTACTGCAACCAAACCGCAGGTTCTTCAAGACGGTAACAATGAACTGATCTTTGGCGCTTATTTGAAAGGCGCTGCCACGGGGGATATCACGCCGGGTGAGTTCACCGCGGTCACTAACTTCTCTCTGGCTTATCAATAAGTAGTTGTCCTGCCACCGATAGCGCGGTGGCAGGACAACAGTCAGTGGTGATCAGCGTGAAAGTACTTTCAACGTTAGCGGTTACTTCCTCGCTCCTTATCGGCTCAACGCCGTTCCTTATTGCTGATGCGGCCAATCAAGGTAATGGGATTGTGACGCTTGAAGGCCAGATTGTGGACTCTGCCTGTGCCCTGGATACCGGCAGTGCCTATCAACTTATTGAAATGCCCCCCGTGCCTGTCGGGCGGCTTATTCGGGATGGAGACAGTGATCCTCATCCGTTTTCCTTGCGACTCGTGGCGTGCACCTTGACTCGGCCAGACCCTGAAACCCCGGGGGAATACTTGCCGGATTGGCAGCATGTGAGGGTGACCTTTGATGGTTTAACCGACCGTGAGGGTCGTTCGTTTGCGGCTCAAGGTTCTTCGCAGGGCGTGGCGCTGCATATCACCGATATGCAAGGGCGCGAAAGCGTGCCTGGCGTGCCAATGCCCATGGCGCCTATCAGTGCAGATGATCTGTCTCTGCACTACATCGTTCAACTGGTTGGCAATAATCAACCCATGGTTGTTGGAGCACATCGCGCTGCGGTGCGTTTCAGGTTGGAGTATTACTGAAATGTCTCGGCTGTTTTCTCTTATCAACTCGCCAACACTTAAAGTGGTGCTCGGTCCCGGTTTATTGGGTGGGCTAATATCGTTCAGCGTGGAGGCATTTGCTGGCGGGGACGTTCAATTCAATACTGATATTCTTGATTTGAATGACCGCACTAATATCGATTTAAGCCAGTTTTCGCGGAGCGGTTTTATCTTGCCTGGCACTTATCCAATGTCGGTGCAGATCAATAATCAACTGCTGCCTGAACAGCGAGTTGCTTTTTATCCGCCAGAGGATGATCCCAAAGGCAGTGCTGCCTGTGTGTCGCCAGAGTTGGTCGCACAATTAGGGCTCAAACAAGACAGCGAAAAAAATCTAACCTGGTGGAAAGGTGGAGAGTGCCTTGACCTCAACAGTTTGGCCGGAATGGAAGTTGAGGGCGATTTAAGCACGGCCACGCTTTATCTGTCTGTTCCCCAGGCTTATCTGCAATACAGCGCTATCAACTGGGATCCGCCTTCGCGTTGGGATGAAGGTGTTCCGGGTGTGCTGCTCGACTACAACCTGACTGCTCAAGCCATCCATCAAGGGGAAGAATCAGCTCGTAATGAAGTCAGTGGTAACGGCACGGTCGGTGCCAATGCCGGGCCATGGCGCTTACGTGCAGACTGGCAGGGGCGCGTCGAAGGCCGCGAGCAAAGCCATCAAAAGATGGAGTGGAGCCGTTTCTATGCCTATCGCGCCTTACCCGCCATTCAGTCACGCCTCACGCTGGGGGAAAACTATTTGTATTCGGATTTATTCGACAGCTTCCGGTTTACCGGTGCTGCGCTGAACTCCGATGACAGTCAGCTACCTCCCAATTTGCGGGGCTACGCGCCTGAAGTGGTCGGCGTAGCGAAAACCAATGCCAAAGTCGTCATCAGTCAGCAAGGCCGTGTGTTGTATCAGGCATTGGTGGCGGCTGGCCCGTTTCGTATTCAAGACTTGAATGACGCCGTGAGTGGCTCGCTGGACGTGCGAATAGAAGAGCAGGACGGCAGCGTCACCACGTTCAAGGTTGAATCAGCCAGCGTTCCGTATCTGACGCGTCCGGGAACCGTGCGTTACAAAGTGGCCGCAGGTCGGCCGTCAGACCTGAGTGATGGCGGGCAGGGTAATACCTTTGGTACAGGTGAGTTTTCCTGGGGGGTCAGTAACGGATGGTCACTGTATGGCGGCGGCATCACTGACAACAATTACAGAGCACTCTCCCTGGGGGTGGGGCGCGACTTGCTGGCTTTCGGTGCCTTGTCATTCGATGCCACACGGGCTCGAGCCACGCTGCAAGATGAAAATTACTCAGGGGCTTCTTATCGTCTGAGTTATTCGAAAAATTTCGAAGAGTACGACAGTCAAGTGACCTTTGCCGGTTACCGCTTCTCGGAAAAAAACTTTCTCAGTATGAGTGAGTACCTCGATGCCAGTCGCTTTGGCGGCCCTATTGGCGGTAGCAAATCGCTCTATACCGGCACATTCAACAAACAGTTCAGAGATGCGGGACTGTCCGTCTACCTCAACTACAGCAATCAATCCTATTGGAATCGTCCTGACAGTGAGCGCTGGAACCTGTCGCTGTCACGCTATTTCAGTGTAGGAAACATCAAAAACATGAGCCTTTCGATGAACCTGTTTCGTAACCAGGAGCGGGATCAGCGCAGCGGTGTGCAAAACAATAGTACCGGGATGTACCTGTCGGTCAGTTTGCCTCTTGGGAGATCCGGCACGCTCAGCAGCAGCTTCAACAGGACTCAGAACCAAAATCGTTATACCACTCGATTTAGCGACAGATTGGATGCGCGTAACAGCTATCAACTGACGGCCAGTGACTCTTCAGTCAGCGGTTATTTGAGCCATGTTGGTGAACAAGCCGATCTCGACATCAGCGCCAGTATGCAAGAAGACGATTACACCAGCTTGGGCATTTCTGCCCGTGGTGGCGGCACCCTGACGGCCAATGGCGGCGCATTGCACCGCACCAGCAGCATGGGCGGTACTCGCTTGCTCGTCGATACGGCGGGGGTCCCGGATGTTCCTGTGCGCGGTTATGGCATACCGACCCGCAGCAATGCCTTTGGCAAGGCTGTGATCTCGGATGTCAGCAGTTACTACCGAACAGCGGCAAGCGTGGATCTTGAAAACCTGCCAGCCAACGTGGAAGCCACGCAGTCCGTCACTCAGCTGACGCTTACAGAAGGCGCGATCGGTTACCGCAGCCTGGACGTAATTTCCGGTCAGAAAGCCATGGCGGTACTGCGCCTTTCAGAAGGGGGATACCCGCCCTTTGGTGCAACCGTGAAAAACGAAAAACAGCAAGACACCGGCATCGTGAATGAGGATGGAAGCGTGTACCTGAGTGGTATTCAGCCTGGCGAAACCATGAATGTCAGTTGGGGCGGACAGCAACGTTGCACGCTGACCATGCCAGTCAAATTACCGGCTGACGGGCTTACCTCGGCTCTCAACTTGCCTTGCCATAAAACAGTCCCTGACGACTTGTCCGCGCCCAGATCGCTGACGGGCAAGGGCGACAAGACGGAGAAAAAAACCTCATGACTCTCAATGTTCGGCTAACCCCGCTGGCAATAGCGCTGATGGCGTTTTGCTTGATCCGCAACGCTGATGCGGCCATTGGCCTGGATCGAACTCGAGTTGTTTTTGATGGCAGTAAAGACGCTGTCAGCATGAACATTACCAACAACAACACCCAATTGCCCTATTTGGCACAGGGCTGGATTGAAGATGAGCAGGGCAACAAGATTTCAACGCCCCTGACCGTGCTCCCCCCTGTGCAACGTCTGGAACCGGGTAAGAACAGCCAGGTGAAAGTTCAGGCACTGCCAGCGGCCAAGTTGCTCGCGCAAGACAGGGAGACCGTTTACTACTTCAACTTACGAGAAATCCCACCTCGTACTGATAAGGCCAATACGCTGCAAATTGCCCTGCAGACGCGCATCAAACTGTTTTATCGGCCAGCATCGCTCGTGCCCAGCCAACAGGAGCGGTCTAACCCTTGGCAGCAAAAGTTGACGTTGACCCAGGTCGCGGGCCGTTATCAAGTCAACAATCCTACCCCTTACTACGTGACGCTGGTCGATGCCAAAAACAGCAAGGGTGGCAAAACAGCCGCAGGTTTTGAGCCACTCATGGTTCCCCCCAAAGGTTCGCTGACATTGGGGCCGACAGCTGCGGCGCTGGGGGCGACGCCCTATTTGACTTACGTCAATGACTACGGCGGGCGTCCGGTCCTGGCCTTCAGTTGCAGTGGCAACCTGTGCAAGGTGGATCTTGATGCATCCCCGCGTAACGAGTAGCGCATGGCGCTGGAGAGATTCATGAATCCCAACGTTAAGACGGCTTTGGGCAGTTTGTTACTGATGTTTCCAGTGCTCCAGGCGCAAGCCGAGACACCGGGAATGGGCGGTTTATTAGACATCACCGGCTCTTTGCATCATGCCCCATGCGTGCTCGACATGACGTCGGCGTACCAGACCGTAGAGTTGGGCAATCTGCCCCGCAGTCACTTGGAACGTCCTGGCGATCAAGCTGCGCCCGTTGCGTTTCAATTGCGCTTGCAAGAGTGTCGCCGGGCTTCGGGCAGCCTTGAGGATGAGCGCAAAGGTATCTTGGTCTGGAGCGCCTATCAGCCTGTCGTGTCGGTTTCGTTCTTGGCGCCTGCCGATGCTGACGACCCTCGGTTGGTCAAGGTTCAAGGCGTCACTGGATTAGGTTTGCGTCTGACCGATGCCGAGGGGCGCGATGTGCAGTTAGGTTCACGGGGGCATCCATTATTTGTGGCTCATGGCAGCGATACATTGGTTTGGCATGTCCATCCCACGCGCACGGCAGCGGCGCTGACTAACGGTCAGTTCCGGGCTGTTGTGGATTTCAGGCTCAACTATGAGTGAGGGCAAGGTGATGGCCAAATCTGTTACTTCAGGTGGCGTAATCGTCTGCAGTTGGCTGCTTTTGACAGTCAGCCCGGCCGTAATGGCGCAAGTCGATGTGCAAATCCGCGGCGTCATCGTGGCGCCACCAACCTGCGTTATTAACGGTGGCAAAACGCTCAATGTGCCATTCGGGAACGACCTGCTGACGACCCGGATCGACGGGGTTAATTACCGGCGGGAAGTGCCTTACAGCGTGACCTGCACAGGGCAGACCTCCAATGACATGACCTTGAAACTGCAGGGCGCTGGCGCTGCGTTTGATGCCTCGATACTGACAACCAGTCACCGTGATTTAGGGGTCCAGTTATTCATTAATGGGGCTGCCTGGACGCTCAATACCACCACCAAGTTTACCTATCCGACCCTGCCAAAGATGGAAGCAGTGCCGGTTAAAAAGCCCGCCAGTACGCTGAGTGCCGGTGAATTCACGGCCTCGGCAACGCTGGTCGTTGCGCTGCAATGAGAAGGAAGTACAGATGAAGTTCTGGAATCAGCCTGCTCTGTTTGCACTGTTCATTCTTGGATATGGCAACAGCGCCATGGCTAACCTCACCTTTGAAGGCACGCTCAATGAGCCACCGCCCTGCACCATTAATGGTGGTAGTGCGATAGAGATCGACTTCAAAGAGGTGGGGGTTAACAAGGTGGACGGGGCGAACTATCTCAAGTCGATTAATTACACCATCACCTGCTCGCCGGGCACGCTGCCTTGGGAAATGGTACTGACCATCAAGGGTGCCGCCACCTCCTTTGAACCCTCGGCTTTGCAGTCCAGTGTCGCGGATCTGGGTATTCAGCTTCTGCAAAACGGAGTGCCCCTTAATCTCAACACCCTGCTGCCTATAAACCCGTCAACGCCGCCGGTGCTGGAAGCGGTGCCGATCAAGCGCCCGGGTGCCGTGCTCGGACCGGGCGGTTTCGCAGCGTCAGCGACGTTGCTCGCCCAATTTCAGTAAGAGTGCGCATGACATGAACAGTGAAATTAAAAAAACGGGTCTGGGGCCCGTTGTATGGGGCCTTGTGCTGATGCCACTCATGCTGAGCCCCACAGCACAGGCTGCCGACAACTTGGGTTTCAAGGGCAATCTGGTCGCTGAACCCTGCACGCTTCGTCCGGGCGACGATGCGCTCTCGCTGGACATGAAAGAGGTTTCACCCCGAGAGCTGTACGCCAATACCCGTACGGCTGGCCGGGCATTCCAGATCCATCTTGAAGGGTGCGACAGCAGCATAGCCGATTCAGTGACCACCACTTTCAGTGGTACGCCAAATGCTGAATTACCCGGGCTTCTGGCGCTGGATGGGGGGAGTGTTGCCCAAGGCATCGCCCTTGGGCTGGAAACCCCGGCGGACGTGCCGTTGCCCCTTAACGTCACCAGTGACAAACAGGCCTTGAGCGATGGCGCCAATGTCATAGAGTTCAAAGCTTATGTCAGGGCCGAGCCACAAGCGATTGCGGACAAATCAATAAAGGCGGGGGCGTTCACCGCCACGTCAACGTTCATGTTGGATTACCCGTAGCGGCATACACCCTTGATGTCTGAACAAACATGGACACTCAGACGGCCTCTACCCTAGAGATCTCCTCATATGAAATATTTGACGGGCATTTTTCTGCTGCTGCTTATGCAAACTGCTACGGCATCACAATGTCGGGTGGACGGCGGTGGTTGGATTGATGTGACCCAGGACTCCGTTTCTATCCAGGTTCCAGTGAAGACGAATCCCGGGACAGGGCTGATTTTATTGGACGGCTATCAACTGGAGTGTCGATATACCCCTGACGGCTTCCCGGCGCTCTTCAGAGACTATTGGCATACGTGGGACAACGCGCTGATACCGGGGCCGAAATTCACCAGTTATCGAATGGGGCTACGTATCAAAAACACCGATTATCCCGTGCCTGTAGGTCGGCGTATTCATATTGCGACAATGCCCAATAATGGCAGGGGCGTTAACTTGAATACCTATATGTACATTCTTATTCAGGGATCGCCCGGCAATCCCATCGATATCGTTCAGGGCGATCTGCTGGGAACAATGGTCTTGAAACAAACCAATAACACGGGTAACCCGCTGGAACCGATCGTCCGGGTTTATCTTTATGCTGACAATTCATTTGTTGTTGAGCCTTCAACGTGCACCATCAATAACGACCAGGCTATTGATGTTAATTTCAATCAGGTAGACCGCACTCGCATCGGCGAAAGTGTAATCAGTACCCCCATAACAGCAAACATTCGCCTGAATTATTCCTGTCCTGATCCCGGGATTACCCTGCCCATTACCATCACGTTGAAGGGCCCCCCGGCAGGCTTTGACTCAGGTGTCCTCAACATGAGTAATCCGGATCTTGGAACTGGGCTGCTCCGAGCCGGGGTTCAAGTACGTCCCGAAGGAGCATTTCAGACGAATATCTACAACAGTTCAGGGGGCGACGATGTGACGTTCGCTCTCACTCGTCGAGTCGGCAGTACACCGGCTACAGGGGATTTTTCCGGGAGCGCTACATTAGTGATGGGCGTGCCTTAATAGATATTTATTCATGTTTCGATAGAGGGGCGTCACGCAATAAAAGCAGCGCCTTTTATTAAGGCGTGCGCGGGTGGGTTTAAGTGTCTGTCTTGTTGGCTATGTGTGTGGTGACGTTAAAAATTTCTAAGAATACTTAGGTGCCTTAATTACTGTTTGCTCTCAGTCGAGTTCTTTATGAAATATATTGCGGGTCTGTTCGTACTGCTGTTTATACACGCCGTTTCAGCTTCACAATGCCGGGTCAATGGTGGGAAATGGGAAAGTGTGGCAGGGGGGTGGTTTCCTTTAACCGTTCCCTTGATTCCCAACCCCAGTTCGGGACGAATAGACCTTGATGGTTATCGAATGGAATGTCGGTATACGCCTGAGTCTGGGCCTGTAGCACGTAAAGATGTTTTGTCTACAAGAAACAACGGCCTGTATGCCCCTTCTTTGGGCAACTACACCGTTGGTCTGCGTATTGGGGGCGTGGACCGCCCTGTCCCGGTGGGCACTGTCCACCTTGCAACGATGTTCAATAATGGTAAAACCCATGATCTAAACACCTACATGTACATCCTCACCAGGGGATCACCCGGCAAACCGATTAATATCCGCGCAGGCGATGAGATCGCAACGCTTCAGTTATTCCAAAAGGGCTCCCATAGCGATCACCCCGTTGACGTCATTCTCATTGCTGGCAACGACCTTATTACCGAACCTTCAACCTGCACGATCAACAATAACCAGCCCATCGACGTTAATTTCAATCAGGTAGACCGCACTCTCATCGGAGAAAGTGTCAACAGCACACCCATAAGAGCAAACATTCGGCTGAATTATTCCTGTCCCGATCCCGGACTGACTCTGCCCATCACCATCACCTTGAAGGGAGCCTCGGCAGGTTTTGACTCCGGTGTCCTCAACATGAGTAATCCGAATCTTGGGACGGGATTACTGCGTGCCGGGGTTCAAGTACGCCCTCAAGGGACATTTCACACCAACATCTACAACAGCTCAGGTGGCGACGATGTCACGTTCGCCCTCACTCGTCGCCCTGGAAGTACACCGGCGACAGGCGCTTTTTCGGGGAGCGCTACGTTGGTCATGGGTGTTCCCTAGGGGCCCCGTATCAAATTTTGCCAGGCGCTGTTGCAGAGCTTGAGAAGGGAACAACCATTCCCTTCGCTCTGCGCCTTGCCAGGCTAAATCTGACCCAGCGACGCGGCTGCAATGAAGCGGGAACAGACCCTGGCCAGTCAAACTGAAGTCAGGCGCAGGCTGCAATCTTTTGAACGTCCACAGGCATGACCGATCGCAGCCTTCATCCCTCGTCAGCGACAACAAGCACGGGGTCTTGCAGATACCTTCATCACACCCGATAGATCTCGATCACTTCCAGCACCTGCGCCATTGCCTCATATTGCTCATCGACGTGCTGAGCCAATTGATGCCACTCGCATGTCAGGCACGCTTGCTCCAGATTTTCACAACACAGCACCAACTGGGTGGCTTTCACAATCCTTGCGCCACTTTTTACCCGATGGGCTATATCACTCAAGCCCGGTAAATCATGTTTGGTAAAGGCTTGAATCAACGCGGCCATATCGTCCTCAAGGCTACTGATCAACGGCTCCAACAAATGTTTGAGGGCTTTCGCATCACCGTGGCTAAGTCGCTCCAAGCCTTCAAGGTCTATCCGCTTGTGTGTCTCACCGGCTGTCAGTTCGCCACTCACCTCGATAGGCGTCAAGTCTGCTGAGGCCAATCGGGCCTCAAGATTGTGCAGGCTGATAGGTTTGAACAGGCAATCATTCATACCCGCCGCGAGGCAGCGGGCAGTCTCTCCGGCTTCGACATTGGCTGTAAAACCAACAATCAATATGGGCGCCAGACTATGCGCGGATTCCTCTGCTCGTATGCTTTGAGTCAGTTCGTAACCATCCATGATGGGCATTGCACAGTCGGTCATGATCAGATCAAAGCGCTGAGCTCTCCAGAGCTGAAGGGCTTTAGCGCCTTCTTCTGCTTCTACCGCCGAATGCCCCAGATACTCCAACTGTTGTGCCAGTAATCGACGATTGGGCAGGTAGTCATCGACCACCAGTATGGTTAACGGGCGTATTTGCCGCGCCGAGAGCTCCGTCGGGGCAGAGGCGGTGTTTGTATCCAGTACGGTCACGATGTCCAGGCTCAGTTTGACTTGCGTTCCTTTACCCACGGTGCTCGTCAGTGTGAGTGCACCGCCCATCAGCTCGCACAACTGGCGACAGATCATCAGCCCAAGACCTGACCCTCCAGGTTGCTTGTGTGCATGGTTAACTTGAGCAAACGGGCGGAAAAGACTTAATTGATCTGCCTTGGAAATGCCGATGCCAGTGTCCTCGACTTGAACGCTGATTTTTAAGCGTTCTCGGTCTTCACCTGCTTTAACGCGAACGCTCAAGCGTACCTGCCCGCGGTCGGTGAACTTAATGGCATTGCTCAACAGGTTGGACAACACTTGTCTGAAACGTAATGGGTCAATCAGCACATCGGTATTGATTTTAGGGTCCAGCTCAAAACTCATGAGTAACCCTTTCTGTTGAGCCATGGCCTCAAATACCCGAGCAGTGGACTCCACAAGCGTCAGCAAATGAGTACGCTGCTGATTGAGTGACATATGCCCGGACTCAATCTGTGCGACATCCAGGATGTCGCCGATCAGTTCAAGCAGGCCGTGGGCGGCATGTGAGGCCAAGGCGATCGACGTTGCATCTGTTACGCCCTGTTCGGCTTTTTTGGTGGCCAGTTCAAGCATGCCAATGATTGCATTCAAGGGCGTGCGAATCTCATGACTCATGGTGGTCAGAAAGTCACTTTTTGCCAGATTGGCCTGATCAGCATGATTCTTAGCCTCTTGCAGTTGCTCCACCAACTGCTGGCGTTCACTGATATCAATCCAGCCGCCAATAATGCCGACCACCGTTTCATCGCTGGCGCGGTACGGCAAAATCCAGTGGTAGATCGTGATCTCGCTGCCGTTTTTCATGACCAAAGTATGGTCACGCATCAATGGACGGCCTTCGCGCATGACCTTCTGATAGTCAGCATGAAAGCCGTCATGTTGTTGCTTGGGATTGAAGGGCAGTTCCAGCAGGGTTTTACCGATCAACGATTCACGCGTTAAACCCACTGTTTGCAGATAGCCCTCATTGCATATCAACAGGCGTCCCTCTCGATCGCGCACATAAATCGGGTGTGGGGTGCCATCTATCAAGGCACGCATAAAGGCGAGTTGATCGCTGAGTGCGCGTTCGGCCCGGCTTCGCCTGCGGATAAGCTGGCGCAAGTACACAATCCACACAATCGCGACCACTAGCACGCCCCCAGCGGTTGCCGTAATCCTTAACAATGAAGTGAGGTGCGATTTTTCCAGGTTATTATCCAGCACCACGGCACTGCGCCAACGATGGGTCATATCGTCCATTTCTTCGGGGGAAATACGCGCCAGCGCTTTACTGAGTATTGAATATAAGCTGTGAGCGCTCTTATCCATGGCCAAGGAAAATTGAGCTGGAACCTTGCCGACCGTGCTGCTGATTTGCAATTGGTCAGCGTACTGTTGCCTGATCAAATAACGAGCACTGATCAGGGCGTTGATCGCACCTTCCACTTTGCCGTGGGCAAGCATCGTCAAGGCTTGGGCCGAGTTTTTGGCCGGGATGATCTCGACCTCTGGATGAAACTCAGACAGGTAAGTGGCCAGGCTGCTATCCGGTATCACCGCCACTCGTTTGCCCTTGAGTTGCTCCAGGGTGACGGCGCCATTGGGTTGAAGACGCGTAATCAACACGTAGGGCGTTGAAAGGTACGGTTTTGTAAAGCGCAAGTCATTCAAGCGACTGCTGCTGGGGGTAAAGGCGGCTATTAAATCGGCATCGCCCTCTTTTACCGAATCCGTCATGACACTCACAGACGGGCTGCTTATGACATCGAACTCCAATCCGGTACTGATGCTGATCCGGTTTAAAATATCCGCGGCCAATCCACTGAATTGGCCGTGATCATCAAAAAAAGTAAAGGGTAAAAAGTCATCGGTCATGACCACTTTCAAGCGTGGGTTTTGCTCAATCCATTGTTGTTCCGCCGTTGTAAACTTCAGTGGTTGTGCTTGGGTATCCGCCATGATGCTAACGCCCCAGCGGCTGAGAATGGCATTGGCCTCGCTGGAGGGGATCAGCGCCAGCGAGGCATTGATCAAGTTCAATAAAGCCGGATTATCCTGATGGACCGCAAACTGAAATCCCTGGGTTTCCAGGAGCGCCAACTCTTTGAGGTATACCGTATTCAAGTAGTTTTTATTGATCAGATTATGGGTACTGATAGCGTCTCCCAAATAGGCGTCTGCCTGGCCAAACGTGACGGCACTGAGTGCCCCTAACGTGGACTCATATAATTGCAGTTCAGCCTCGGGATAAACTTTTCGTACCTTGTCGGGCGGTTGATAGTGATAAAGCATGGCCAGGCGCAGCGCTGTCCCCGCACTGACCTTGGGGCGATCAATCCGGGTAATCAGCAAGGGAGTATCAAGTGCATAAGTCGTACTGAACATTAATTCAGGTTCTTGTTGTTCATAGGCGTTAGCAGTCGCGAGCAGATCAATTTCACCTTTTTTAAGGGCTGTAATCGCTTCGGCGCGCGAGGCATAACGGTACACACTCAACTCGACTTTCAGTAGCTGGCTCAGCAACCCGGCATAGTCTGCGCTGATACCTTCATAGAAATCGCTACCGGTTGAAATATCAAAGGGCGCGTAGTCAGGAGCGGAAGTGCCCAGCACCAATTTTTTTTTAGCCTTGAGCCATTGTGTTTCACGCACGCTGGGATCCAGATGATACTGGCCTACTTGCGAGCGACCGAGTAAGTGCAGGCTGACGGGCTCCGCCCCAACCGTAGAGGGGAGATAAAGCGATAACAAGGTCACCATGTAGGACAGTGACTTTTTATTCATTCGATCAATTTGTTTCGTTTGGCAAACTCGGCCAGATAAACAACCGATTTGATATTCAGCTTATTCATCACCCGTGCTTTATACGTGCTGACGGTTTTTTCACTGAGTAACATGACTTCGGAGATTTTTTTATTCGACATGCCCGCCACTAAATATTGAAGGGTATGTAATTCGCGGTCTGATAACGTATGAATCAATTCCCCGTCCGTCAAATTTTCATTCCGTGCAGAGGGCAGGTCTACCTTGATATCGGCCAAGTAGATTTGCCCGCTCATCACCACATTAATTGCCTTGCTCAGCGCGTCCACATCCTCCGTTTTTTCAATAAAGCCAATAGCCCCGGCCCGAATACAACGATCAGCAAAGAATGGGGCGCCCTTGGAGGTCAGTACCAAGACCTTGATAGGAAGCCCCAGAATGTGCAGCCGCTTTAAAACCTCAAGCCCATCCAGCTTGGGCATGGAGAGATCCAGGACAATCAAGTGAGGTAAATGTGAGCGCGCCAAGTCCAGTGCTGTCGCACCATTATCGGTTTCAGCGGCAATCTGAAAGTTTGACTGCTCCAGAACTGAGCGAACGATCCTGCGAATAAAAGGGTGGTCATCTACAATCAGAGCTTTTTTCATGATATCTCCTACAACTTCTAGGGAATGTTTTGTAGGTCTAGGGGGCTGATCTTTCTCCTTGGGCGTAAGAGGTGAGCTGTTGTTTTTTTTGCCGCTTGGCAGTTTTTATTGAATGGCTACTAATTTCTTTAACGGCAGCGAGGTCGATATATTGAGGGTTAAATATTAACCGCTGGTCTCAATGCTATAAGCTCTAGAAGTTTGCTGCTTGCCGCTGTAAATGTAGGTAGGAATTTTCCGAAATATTAAAATTAGTTTTTCACTTTGGGTTATATGAGCTAAATGAGCTCGACCCACATAGTGCCTTGGCATGCGTGGTGGCCTACACAGACAACGCAAAAAAAAGCCGCGATCAATGATCGCGGCAGTTGAGGCGTCTCAGACCTTTAAGCGTTGTCCAGTTCGGGCAATGGTGCCGGCGTCGCGGCGTCAGGTTTCACCTCGTCATGACGACGAATGTACTTCCAGTCGTCTTCATCAATGTAGATGCCATTTGGACCGCTGCCGCCTTCAAGGTCGATGGCCACATGGGCACACACCTGCGGCTTCACACTCGCCAGGATTGGCACAAAGCCCAGTTGCAAACTGGTTTCCAGCAGAGCGGTTTGGTTCTTCTCATCAATGTCCGCCGCCTCATCCAGGTAATACGGCAAGCGAATGCGCCCGGCCTGATCACGGTCCATCAAGTGCAGTAACAAATACATGTTGGTGAGCGCCTTGATGGTCATCGTTGTCCCGTTGGACGCTGCGCCGTCGATGTCGGTATGAATCACCGGCTGGCCATTGACCTTGGTAATCTCAAACGCCAGCTCAAACAAATCCTTGAGCCCCAACTGGTTATGGTTGGCCGCTACCAGACGAGCCAGGTACTCCTTGGCTTCTTCGTTCTTGTTGTCCTGTTCAGCGCTTTGGCTGAGGTCGAACACCGACAACGTTTCGCCTTCTTCGTACTGACCGGCACTGTGGATAATCTGGTCAATATGCTTGAGCGCCTCTTTGTTCGGCGCCAGCACAATACGAAAGCTCTGCAGGTTGGACACCTGACGCTTGTTGATCTCACGGTTGAACAGCGCCAGTTGATGCTCAAGGCTGTCGTAGTCACTGCGAATATTACGCAAGGTGCGGGCGATATCAGTGACCGCGGCGCGTCGCGCCTTGCCCAGAGTCAGCGCTTCTTCGCTGCGGTGCGCATAAGCATTGATCAACAGTTGCAGGCGGCGCTCCATGTCGTCCTCGCTGTCGAACTTGGCCACGCCTTTCAAGCGCACCTGTGCGTACAAGGCTTCGATCTGACCGTCGCTGCGCAACAAGCTTTGCCAACTGTCCTGATAGTCGTTGAGCAACGGCAACAGGTTGTCCATCGAATCATCGACCGGGTCCATGAACGGCGTACCGAACGGCAGGTCAGCAGGCAACAATTGGCGCCGACGCAGGCTGTCATCCAGCGTGCGTTGCTTGGCTTCCATATCACCCATCTGGCGAGCCACCAACTGCAACTTGGCGGACAGTTGCTGCACGCGCTCAGTGAAAGCATCGCTGGAGCGTTTCAACTCATCCTGCGCGCCTTCGGCCTGAGCCAGTTGCTCGAGTTTTTCGCCTTCTTCGGCGCTCAAGGTCTGGGCGCGACGAAAATCTTCCAGCGCCTTTTGCGCGTCCAGCACGTGTTGATACAGCGACTCGGCTTCGTTCTTGCTCGCAGCGCGGTCCGAGGTGACAGCTTGTTGGGTTTTCAGTTGCTTGAGTTCTTTTTCCAGACGTTCTTTCTGGTCGCGCAATGCGGCGCGGTCAGCCAGCGCTTGCAGGGCTGGCGGCTCAATGTGGCTGAGGTCGATGGACAGGCCGGGCGCTTCAAAGCGCTCGCCCTTGAAGCCATCAAGGATCAATTCCAGGGATTTGACCCACGCGTCGCCGTCATCGAGTGCAATGCCTTGCTCTCCCAGCGGCAGACTGAACAATGCGCTGTTGAACAGCCGCATCAGGCGTTCCACGTCCTGCTGTGAAAATTCTTCGCGCAGACGGGCGTAGCTGTTGTTATCGGCATGATCGAGTTGCTGCTTGACCGACTTCAGGCGTTTTTCCAGATCGCGCAAACGCTCATCCAGATCCTCTGCACTGAATTGTCGCGACTGCGCCAAGGCACCGGCCAGTTCGTCGTGTGCATCTTTGGCTGCCAGTAATTGCTGCTCCAGCACCTTCACGTCATCCACCAACGCAAAGCGATGCTTGAGCACCGAGAGCTCACCCAGCCAACGCTGAATACCGCTGATTTCGCGCTCCAGACGCATCAATTCTTGCGTGCTGCTGCGCTGATCGTTTTGCAGGGCGTCTTGTTCGTTACGGTAATGCTCGGACTGAATCAGCAACTCTTGCTTGCGTGCCCCGGCGTAGTCCTGCCACGTGCCCAGCAACGAGTCGAGCAGCGGCGAGAGGCGATGCAGCTTGCCGCGCAACAGATCACGCTGGCGAACCCCGGCGGCCAGTGCTTCGACCAACGGGCCGGCGCCGACCAGTGCGTTGTAGTCCAGCTCCATGCGTCGTACATCGCGGAAGGCTTCTTCGCAGGCGGCGATGTAGTCCACGCTGCCCGAACGCAGGCTGTGTTCAAACGCATCGAGAAACAACTGCTTGAGCTTGGCCGCGGTAATTTCGCGCATGTGCAGCAAGTTGATAAACAGGGCGCGGAACGTTTTCAGGCTCTGCTCGCTGGTAGAGCGCAGCGGAATCAGGGTCAGGTCCAGCGGGATCGACGTGTGCCCACCGACCAACAAGCGCCGCAGTTCATCGGGCTTGAGTTCGTAGGCTTTCAGACCGTTACGCTCAAGGTTGCTGAACAGCTCTTTTTGCCGCAGGCAAGTGTCTTCTTTCTGATAATGGGCCAGGTCGAGCTTGCCTGCGTAGGCGAAAAACTGGTGACCGAAACCGCCGCCAGGGCCGCGTCCGACCACGCCAATAACATGCGGTCCGTGGGGCAGCGACACTTCGACGAGGATGTAACTGGTATCAGAAGCAAAGTAGAAGCGGCGCGATTGTTCGAGGGTGTATTTGCCGAAGCTCATGTCTGACATGCGCGCCAGAATCGGGAACTGCAAGGCGTTGATCGACGCTGACTTGCCGAGGTTGTTGGCCCCGTACACCGACAGCGGATGTTCCAGCGGGAACAATCCCAGGCTGTAACCGGCGGTGTTCAGCAGGGCAAAGCGGCGAATTCCGTAGCGTTCCTGGCTCATGCGTCCACCTCCTGTTGCTCGGCGGCAATGGCGCGAGCCAGTGACGCTTCTTCGTCTTCTTGCTCAACCTCGGCTTCATCGTCGATCAGCACCGGCGTTGGCAGCGGCAAGATGCTGTGCAGACTGGCAGCCAGATCACGGTCCTGCTGCACCGACAGGCACACATCGAGGAAGCGGTGCATCGGCGGCAGAAAACGGTAGATGCCGTTGTCTTCGCTGGCAAACCCGAGCTGGGTCATGCGGCGCATGATTTTTTCTTCCAGCTCGTCTTGCGTGGTGACTTCGGCTTGAACAAACAGGTCGCGGTATTTTTCCAGCAGCGAGGGCAACTCATCTCGGCCCAGGCTGCCACCATCAAGCACAGCAATCGGGTCGCGGCCCTGATCGGCCAAATGCTCTACGATAATAAAAGTGAACAGCGCCAGACGTTGCGCGGTCTTGTTGACCTGCGCGGAGGCAATGGCGGTATCGGGGACGAAATAATAAAAACCACGGGTGTCACACACCAGCTCAAAACCCAGTGCCTTAAACAGCGCGCGGTATTGGTCCTGGAAGTTCGACAGTTGCGCGTACAGTTCAGGATCGCGGCGGCTCACGTGATAACCCTTGAACAGCTCACGAAAGATCGGTGCCAGTTGGGACAGTTCAGAAAGATCAAGATGCATGGAGAGGGCTCGCAGAAGTCTCGTTCGCGTCATCGCTGCGTGAAAGCAGGGCGAAGGAACGCAGGCTGACCAGATGTTCGTGGGTGTGGTAATCGCGACGCTCAAGGCGTTCGCGCACGAAGCGTTTTTCGCGTGACAGACGCGAGAACCAGTACAGCAATTCGTCGGTGTCGCCGTTGGGCTCCTGGTCCAGTAGCCAGTTCATCAAGTCCGGCATCGGCAACGCATCGCTGCAACGGTCGAGCATTTCCTTGACCGTGCGCGGAGCGTTGGGGGTTTCGCCGCGGTGAACTTTGTGCGCCTTGGGGAAGCGCGCAGGCTTGGGCTCAAAGCGCGCCAGCGCGTAGACATATGCCTCGACCTGGCTTGCACTGCCCAAAAAAGTGCTTTGCGCACGGGTGAACATTGGCATCGCCGCTTGTGGCACCGCGTCCAGGCCTTTGCGGCGGATGGCCGCCAGGGCCAGCGCCGCGCCACGGGTCACGGCGTTGTGACGGCGCGCTTCTTCACGCAGCGGCAGTAACAACTCTCGGGCATGACGCAACGTCAGTTGTGCGCTGGTTTGCATTTCGAGGATGCGCGCATGGGTGCGCAGCAACATGTCATCGTCCACCAGATGGCCGAGGCGTTGCTGCTCGCTGAGCATACGCAGCAGCACGTTCTCAACTTTACGTACGCCTTGTTCGAAGGCGCCGTCGGCGTTCACCAGCTGGATCATCGGTTCGACGTATTCGTCCCACGTTGCCAGCACCTCGGCGTAACGCTGGCGCAGTGGAATCTGCCGGTCGCTGGTTTTGGCGCGTTCGGCCACAGCCACCAGCGCCTGTTCATCATTGGCCAGCTTCTTCAATACATCGCGTACGCGCATGTCGAGCAAACGCAGCTGGCGCGCCAGGTCATTGCCGTCACGAATATCAA
Organism: Pseudomonas sp. NPDC096917; assembly: GCF_044762555.1. Taxonomy (NCBI): domain Bacteria; kingdom Pseudomonadati; phylum Pseudomonadota; class Gammaproteobacteria; order Pseudomonadales; family Pseudomonadaceae; genus Pseudomonas; species Pseudomonas sp. NPDC096917. Next base: position 22,236 of record NZ_JBIWEO010000006.1, read on the forward strand.
AGGCGTCTTGAATGTAACCGGCCAGCCGCTCCAGATGGCGCAGGTAGGCTTCGATCTCCAGACACAGCCCAAGGCGGTGTTCACGGCGCAAGTACGCCAGAAAGTCGTGAATCTGCGCATTCAGTTCAAAGCGGTTCGGGCTCTTGGCCACCGGCACCAGAATGTCCAGTCGGATCCAGCTGTCGAGCACGTTGGTGATGTCTTGCGGTGTGCTGTCCAACTGATGGGCGGCTAATTGCAGGCGCAACTCGCTCAGGCTCAAGGTGCCTTGGTCGAAGTGTTCACACAAAGGCTCAAGGAGTGCCCAGTGTTCGGCGAGGGCACGTAAAACGCGCTTGGGTTCGATCATGGGAGGGCCGGTCGATTGCCAATGAAAGGTCGCGATTGTACTGCAACACGGGTTTGAGTCATTACTTGGCGATCAGAGGCAAGGTTCATCAAATAACCGTTTAGCCATCTACTGCGGGCGGGAAGGGCAGAAGGGCGGTAGAATCGCCGCTCTTTAGTTATCCACAGATGGCCGACCCTTGTTGAACGAGTCCCGCCGCCGCTCCTATTTGACTGCCATGCAGGTGGTCAGCTGGTTACCGCGTACTGAGCTGCCGTTTGCCGCGCCTTCGCGCCCCGAACTGCTGGTGCTCCCTGAACCGCCTGCCGCGCCTGAAATCATTAGGCCTGCGGCCAAAGTGGCGGTGGCCCCGAGCACGCCCGCCCAGCGGCCCAAGATCGAGGTACCCCGGCCATCGGTCACTGCGCGAGCTGTCAGCAAACCGGTGGTTGAAGCCCAATCGGCGCCTGCTCCAGCCAAAGTGGTGCAACTGCCACCCCCGCGTTTTGCGTTGCAATTGCTGCGCGCAGGGCGCTGCCTGGTGCTGGTGGAGTTACCCACAGGCGGCGCATTCCAGAGCCGCGACCCCGCTTATTTATTGTTAAAAGATATGTTGCGCGCCGCCGGCCTGCCCGACAGCCCGCAAATCATTGGCGAGCCTGTGCGCTGGCCGTTGCTCAAACGCGGCAACGTGGATCAAGGCCCGGAGGCGGCGCGTGAGTTTGTGCAAGGGTTTGTCATGGCCCGTCTGGAAGAAGCCGAATGTGCCTGTTTATGGCTGATCGGCCTGCCTGCTGTGCGCTTTGCCGGTGAAGCCGACGCCGAAGCCTTCAACCGTGAACTTGAAATCGAAGGGCTGGGTTGCGCATGGGCGCTGCCGGGTCTGGAACTCTTAATGGAAGAGCCACACCGCAAAGCGGATGTCTGGCAAGCAATGCGCAAGCTTTTGGCGCGCTGGAAACAAAACGATGAGTGACGCTGTAACCTTCCGCCCGATGATCGAAGCGGACCTTGATGCGGTACTGAAAATTGAATATGCGGCCTTCAGCCACCCGTGGACCCGCGGAATTTTTCTCGACGGTCTTGGCAAATACCACATCTGGTTGATGTTTGAAGGCGAGCAACAAGTGGGGCACGGTGTGGTGCAAATCATTCTGGATGAAGCGCACCTGCTCAACATCACCGTCAAACCTGAAAGCCAGGGCCGTGGCTTGGGGCTCAAACTGCTTGAGCATCTGATGTCCATTGCCTACAAGCATAAAGCCCGCGAATGCTTCCTTGAACTGCGCGACAGCAACACCGCGGCCTTCAAGCTGTATGAGCGTTACGGCTTCAATGAAATCGGCCGCCGCCGCGATTACTACCCGGCAGTCGGTGGGCGTGAAGACGCGGTAGTCATGGCCTGCACACTGGTTGACTAACCCGGCTTGAAACGCTCTGTGGGAGCTGCCGCAGGCGGCGATCTTTTGGCGTCACTATCAAAAGCTCGCCGCCTTCGCCAGCTCCCAGGCAATTTAGTGCTTGTGTCGCCCCACCGGATCAATGTCCGCCAACTCCGCTTCATCCAGCCCTTTGCCGGCGCCGATTTCTTCTTCGTCCACTACGCGTAAATCCCAGTCCGCCGCCTCATCGCTGCCCTCTGCGGCCTCTTTGGCATCACGGGCGCCGTCTTCGCGGATCAGCATCTCCTGCTCCAGGTCATCATCGTTGAAACCGGTATCCAGCTCTTCATCCGGCATTGCAGCACCGCTAAGCCCAGCCCGGCGTGAAGGTTGACCGGCCATGTGCTGTGCGCGTTCCTTGTCGGTAAACAGGTCGCTAATACTCTCGTGTGTTTCATCATCTTCAAAGTTAAGCGGCTCGACAGAACCCATGCGGTCTTCGGTGTCGTCGATCTCGGCAGGCTCTTGTGCCCCATACGGGCGACGTGAATCAGTCATGGTCATTCCTCATAGTGTGGGAGCTTATTACGATGGACTGTAGCCACCGATTAAGATTCCACCCGACAGACCGGCGGATTTACGCGCAGATCCACATGGCCCCGACCGGCGGTCGGCCGTTACACGTTGCGCATCAATCGAGCACCACGTGGGGCACAAACCGGCTCGTGTTTTTGGTAATCAGAGTGTCGTCCTCTCGAATACCAATGCCTGACGGCACATCTCCAATGACCCACGACCCGATCAGGGTAAAGCTGTCGTCGAATTTGGGCAGTGGTGAAAATTCCTGAAGGATAGATGGCCCTTCGGTGTAAGGGCCTTCTTCAACAATGTGCTCTCCGTCAGAAGTCCGCAGCTCGATATTCGCACCTTCGCGAGAGAAGAATGGCTTACGCACCCACCCTGTTGGCACAGGCTTCTCAGCAGCTGCGTCGAAAAAAGCAGGCAGCAGATTGGGATGCCCTTTATTGAACTCCCACAGCAAAGGCAGCATGCCTTTGTTGCTCAGAATGGCTTTCCAGGCGGGCTCAACAAATCCGGTACCACTGCCCGTGATGGCCGTGCCATAGCGCTCGTGGAACATATGCTCCCAGGGGTGCAGCTTGAACAGCCGTTCAATCCAATTGCCATCCAGATCAACAAAGCGCCCTGCATCGGTGAGACCAATGTCTTCAATATCGATATGCCTGGCGTCTATACCCGTCAGGCTCGCCATTTTGCGCAAGAAATCGGTGGTGCCGCGGTCTTCGATCGAGCCTGAGATGGCTGAAAAGTAAAAAGGTGTATCCGTTTCGAAGGATGCAAACGCACTCACCAGGTCCTCTGCGAGGGTGTTGTACTGCGTTGCCGTGGGGGGCAGTGTTCCTTGGTGTATCAACTCTTCAAGCCATAACAACTGAATCGAGGCCGCCTCCAGTAGCGAAGTTGGCGTATCGGCGTTGTTTTCAATCATTTTTGCCGGGCCATTTGCATCGTAGATAAAGTCGAATCGGCTGTAGAGGGAGGCGTGTTTTTCTTTCCATGAATCACAGACCAGATCATGAAACCGGGAAGGGATAGCCAACCGTGTGAGCAACTCCTCGCTGTTGACCACCCTGTCCACCAAGTCCATGCTCATCTCGTGAAGCGCTTGAGTCGGGCCCTCGATGTCTTGAGTGATCTGCTCATGGGTGAACTGGTAAAACCCTCTTTCATCCCAGTAGCGCGCCCCCTCGACCGTGTGGAAAAAGAACCCTGCACTTTCCACCTTCTGTTGCCAGTTGGCACGTTCCTCAATTCTGATTTTTTTCACGGTGTGCTCTTTATCCGCCAAAACTGAAACGGCTAGAGCTTGAACTGCTCCAGCCGCTGCGGGCTTTGGCTTGATTGCCAAAGCCGCCACGCGAGATCGCGTGAGAGGCGCTTGAGTGATTGTGGGAGGCGCTTGAGTGATTAATGAGCGAACCATTTGTAAAATTGCGCAGCAACGTTGGACGTGAAGACGTCAGGCGATTGTTACAGGCCTCGTAAACCGGCCGGCTGAAAAACTTCGTGCTTTGTCCCCCGGCCAGCAGGCTAGCCAAAACAAGTTCCGTTTGTTTGTTAAAGGCCTCTAGAGTCCTCACTGCATTTATGCCTATAAGTGGCTGATGGATTTTGTTCCACTCGGACCGTGATAGAGACCCTGAGAGGGTCAGCTCAAATCCTTTCATCTGCGCATTGAGATTCTGCTGCTCGGGATCCAGGCAATCCCCTTGCCGGGTGTGGGGGTTGCTAGCGGTTTGATGGCTGGGCGGGAAAGTGTTCTGGCGATGTTCAGACAGTGCGTGGGTGTTGGCGAGTGAACAGACCTCCATCGGTATTGGCGACTCCGCGCATTCGCGCAAGCTAGAGAAGGTGCTTTTCACCAAAAGGTTGACCGAGGGAGTGGCGGCGGCAGGCTCAGGAGTATCCGCTTGGTGACACGCGCCAAGGGCTAGTGGCAATGTGCTGGTCAGCATAAGTTTTAATGAGCTACGAGGTCGCATCGGGTGTATTCCTGTTTCAGGCAGACGGGGTCATGCACGCAGCGTTCAAGAAACCGACGCTGACAGCGACCGATGCGGTGTAGATCGCTGCAGCGTATTCGCCATTGGCAATACGCATGGCGAGGTTTTTAACCACCAGGCTGGTCGCGATGAATACCATCAGCTGAACCACCGCCGCGATGAATACCCAGACAACGACGTCCATCACACTCACGCTATTGGCGATGATGTTGCCCGCCGGTAAAGCGAAGCCAATCAATGCGCCACCGAGCGCGATGGCAGCGGCCGGGTTATTGGCACGAATAAGCTTGAATTCCTGGTGGGGCGTCATTCGGGTGTAAACGAACTGGAACAGCGCAAAAAGCGAGGTTGCCACCAGGATGTACAGGACGAAATCGAAGACAGCCGTGGCGTTAAGCGACAGCCTGAGCGCGTCGAGCATTGATGTTTCCTTATTGGAAAATGGTGAGATCAGAGAGTTGAAGCGTCACACCGACCGCAGTCGTGAGTGACAGGTTTCCAGGCTCATCGGTTTCAAGCGACAAGAGCAGAAATTCGCGTCGGTTGGCCAGACGCAGGTTGCGGGCGTAAAGCATGCATTGATGGTGAATAGCGTATGACTGCTCTGCAGTGATGACATGTTCAGTCAGGGCCGTCATCTGGGTTTGTCCATCCTCAGTGCCCCACTGACGAACATATTCAACGTGTTCCAACTCGTAGTAGGGCATGCCAATTTTGGCCCCCGGCCCTGTCAACCGAGCTTGTTCTTGCAGGCTGCTGAGGGTTTTGACTTCGTGGTATCCGAACAGGATCAAGGACTCGATGTGGCTTGCGCGCGGCCCGTTCATGAGGCACTGAATAAAATAATGTTCATTGTCGAGGTGGCAGCGAACAAGTCGGCAACCTGACCCGATATCGAGTGTGCCGATGGCCAGGATCTGGCTGTCGTCAGGTACAACGATGTCGCTCTCGCCTGCAAGCTCAAGCCTCAAGGCCGCCTTGATGCTGGCGTGACTGCCCAGTGTCAAACCAAACGGCATGTGTGGTTCACGTGATCGGCTGACGTTCTTTGTGAAGGGCTTTGGCGTATTCCATCCCATGATGTGCTTGACCCAACCCATTGCCACTGTCCTGAATGTCGGAATTAACGCGAGGCCAACGCTCGAATTGATCGTGAGTGAGCGGGCATTCGGGGCAGGACTCTGCATGAGTTTTTTCTGGAGGTATGTCATCCAATTCTATTAATGTTCTGGGAAAACTCTCTTTGGGTGAAGGATTGAATACGCCTGCACGTTCATATCCTAAGCTTGCACGTGACCCCGAACAGCGGTCAGGAGTCAAAGCTTGCGCATCAACTCTCGAGGTTTACCGCATGAACGAACTACAAGATCTGATTGATAACAACGAGCGCTGGGCCGATGCGATCAAGCAGGAGGATCCTGAATTCTTCGCTAAGTTGGCCCGCCAGCAGACGCCGGAATACCTGTGGATTGGTTGTTCGGATGCTCGCGTACCGGCCAACGAGATCGTGGGCATGCTGCCTGGTGATCTGTTCGTGCACCGCAACGTGGCCAACGTCGTGCTGCACACCGACCTGAACTGCTTGTCGGTGATCCAGTACGCGGTCGACGTCTTGAAGGTCAAACACATCCTGGTCACCGGCCACTATGGCTGCGGCGGGGTGCGGGCTTCCATGCAGGACCAGCAACTGGGCCTGATTGACGGCTGGTTGCGTTCAATTCGCGACCTGTACTACGAAAACCGCGAAGTGCTGGCGCAACTGCCTACCGAAGAAGAGCGCGTTGACCGTCTGTGTGAGTTGAACGTGATTCAACAAGTGGCCAACGTTGGGCATACCACCATTGTGCAAAATGCCTGGCACCGCGGCCAGAAGCTGTCGGTTCACGGCTGCATCTACGGCATTAAAGATGGCCGCTGGAAAAGCCTCGACACCACCATCAGCGGTCTGGACCAATTGCCGCCGCAATACCGTTTGCGCCCGGTAAAACCGGTTTAACGCCAATCTCCCTCTGTAGGAGCGAGCTTATCCAGCGATCTTTTGGTTTGCCAAAAGGCTGCGAAATACGCTCGCTCCCGCTGGCTTACGGCATCACCGGCGCCACATACACTAACGTCGTACCCAGCGCCCACAGCAGAAACAACACCAACGGCGTGTGCACCAGCAACTGCACAAACGAAAACCCGATCAAATCTCGCGCCTTCAACCCCAGCACGCCCAGCAGCGGCAGCATGTAGAACGGGTTGATCAGGTTGGGCAACGCCTCGGCCGCGTTGTAGATCTGCACCGCCCAGCCCAAGTGGTATTTCAGATCATTGGCAACTTGCATCACGTAAGGGGCTTCAATAATCCACTTGCCACCACCCGACGGAATGAAAAAGCCCAAAATCGCCGAGTACACACCCATTAGCAATGCATAGGTGTCGTGAGACGCAATCTGTACGAAAAATGTCGAGATGTGATGCGCCAGGGTAACTCCGTCAGTGCCTTTGACCACCGTCATCAGCGCGGCAATCGAGCCATACAGGGGGAACTGGATCATCACCCCGGTGGTGGTTGGCACGGCGCTGGCCACGGCATTCAGAAAACTGCGCGGGCGCCAGTGCAGCAGGGCGCCGAGCATCAGGAACAAAAAGTTGTAGGTGTTGAGCCCCGAAATGGCGCTGATCGCAGGTTTGGTCGAGAACTCGTGATACAGCCATCCGGCAGCCAGCAGCACCAGCAAGATGGTCAGCAGCGGGCTGTATTCCAGCCATTCACCTGGCCGCGTACGTGGCGGCAGTTTTGGCGTGTTAAAACTCGGGTCAATCCCGCAGGCGGTCGCGTCACGCGCTGATTCAGGGCCGGGAGCCGTCGCATAAGCGACGATCAACGAAACCACCACCAACGCGGCGAGCAATACACCGGATTGCCACAGAAAGATGGTTTCAGTGAACGGGATCACCCCGGTAATCGCCAGAATCGAGGGGGGCAAACTGGCCGGGTTGGCCTGCAATTGCGCTGCCGATGACGACAAGCCCAGCGCCCACACCGCGCCCAGCCCCAAGTAGGCCGCCGCACCGGCTGCGCGGTAGTCCATGCGCAAGTGAGTACGCCGGGCGAGCGCGCGCACCAACAGACCGCCAAACACCAGTGACAGCCCCCAGTTGAGCAGTGACGCGACCATCGAAATCAGCGCCACCCAGCACACAGCCTGACGGCCGTTTTTGGGAACCTTTGCCAGCTTGTCGATCAGCTTTACGGCCGGAGGAGAACTGGCAACCACGTAGCCGCCAATCACGACAAAAGCCATTTGCATGGTGAACGGAATCAAGCTCCAAAACCCGTCGCCAAAGGCCATTGCGGCATCGGTGGGTTTGGCGCCCATGAACAGGGTGGCCAGTGCGACCGTGATCACCGCAACGGCGGCAAACACCCACGAGTCGGGAAACCAGCGTTCAGCGAAAGTGGAGCAGCGTAGGGCAAAGCGGGCATAACGGCTGGATTCAAGCTCAGCGGCCATGGGGGGAGTACCTCTATGTTCTTATGATTATGGCGTCGTCTACTTCAGTCACTTTTGCGCACAAAAAACTGAATACAGCGACTGAAAAGGCACAGTAAATCAATCTGCTGAATTTTCCGAAGGTTTATGCGCAACAGGCTCACAACACGACTTTTTTCCTGTTTATGACCGCTCGTCTGGCCGACTTTAGAAAATCACATGATTGCCGATGGCCCTATCGCGTTCTTCCTATCCCTTGGTATTCCCCATGTTTAACAAACGCTTGAAACAGGAGCTGTCAGCTCTTCGCGAAGAACTGTCCTCAATTCAGCAAATCAAGGACAGCTTAGCGAGCGAAATGCTCTGCATGAGCCTGGACCCGGATGGGCGTGTCGAGTCGGTCAACGACAACTTCACTCACGAAATGCACTACTCGGGCGGCCAGCTTCTGGGGCGGCATATTGAGGAGTTGGTGCCGACGCACTTAAAGCAAGACGAGCACCATCTGCGTTTTAAACATGCCATGACCCGTGGCGAGCATTACAGTGGCACCGTGCGTTTGCTGCGTGGCAATGGGCAGGAAGCCTGGCTGCGTTCAATCATGCAGCCAGTGCGCAACTCCCGCGGTCAGATTTTAAGCATCTCGATTTTTTCCAGCGACCTGACTCGCACCATCGAAGCCTCGCGTGACCACGAAAACCTGATGGACGCGCTGATGTGCTCAACCGCTGTCATCGAGTTCAACCTTAAAGGGGAAGTGCTCACTGCCAACGATCGTTTCCTGCGGGGCATGGGTTACTCGCTGGCGCAGATTCAAGGGCGGCATCACCGTATGTTCTGTACCGCGCAAGAGCAGAACAGCGCTGAATATGAAGCCTTCTGGAAGCGCTTGAACGCAGGCGAGTTTGTCGCTGATCGTTTTAAACGCATCGACAGCCACGGTCGTGAAGTCTGGCTTGAGGCGTCCTACAACCCTGTGCGCGACGCCAATGACAACCTGTATAAAGTGGTGAAATTCGCCACCGTCATCACCGAGCAAGTGCAGCAGGAGCAAGCCGTGTGCGAGGCAGCCGGGATCGCCTACAGCACCTCGTTGCAGACCGACAACAGCGCGCAACGCGGAACCATCGTAGTGACGCAAGCGGTCGATGTGATGCGTGAGTTGGCCAAGCACATGCAGCAAGCGGGCGATGGCATCGAAGCACTGAATGAGCAGTCGCAGGTCATTGGCAGCATCGTCAAAACCATCAGCGCGATTGCCGAGCAAACCAACTTGCTGGCGCTTAACGCCGCGATTGAAGCTGCCCGTGCGGGTGAGCAAGGGCGTGGCTTTGCTGTGGTGGCCGATGAGGTGCGCCAATTGGCTTCGCGCACCAGCAAGGCCACCGAAGAAATCATCTCGGTGGTGCGTAAAAACCAAGACATGGCAAGCCATGCCGTGGCGTTGATTGCAGACGGCAAACGGCAAGCTGAAGAGGGCCTGTCTCTGGCGGCAGAAGCCGGCACGGTGATTGTCGAAATTCAGGATGGCGCGCAAAAGGTGGTAGATATTGTGGGGCGTTTTGCTAATCAGCTATCAGCCTAAGACTTGATCCACATAGGGCGTGGGCCAACAAAGATAACCTTCGGTATCCGAAAAGTAGCTGGTGAAGAGTAAACTCTCGGCTTTCCCGAAGGAGTTTCTATGAGTCTTTACCAGCCTGGCATCCTCGCCACACCCGTGCCGCCGCAGGCGCGCTACATGTTTTTCGCCCTCAAGTCTGTAGAAGCACTGCCGGCTGCACTCGACACCTTGTCGCAGTGGGTAGACGGCAAAAGTGTTGTGGCAGGCTTGGGTTCGCCGCTGGTACTGGCCTTGGGCGCAAAAGTGCCGGGCCTGCGCGTGTTTCCGGCACTCAATGCGGTGGTTGAAAACCCGTCGACCCAACACGCACTGTGGCTGTGGTTGTGGGGGGATGATCGCGGCGAACTGTTGCATCGCAGCCAAGCGATTGAGACCGCGCTGGCGCCTGCGTTCAACCTGCGGCAAGTGACCGAAGGTTTCCTCTACAACACCGACCGCGACCTGACCGGCTATGAAGACGGTACCGAAAACCCGGTGGACGAAGCGGCGGTTGACGCGGCTATCGTTACCGACGCCGGGCCTGGCCTGGACGGCGGCGCTTTTGTTGCCGTGCAGCAGTGGCAACACGATCTCAATGGCTTTGCCGCCCGCCCGCAGGCTGAACAAGACAACATGATTGGCCGCCGCAAAAGCGACAACGAAGAACTCGACGACGCGCCGGAATCGGCTCACGTCAAACGCACCGCCCAAGAAAGCTTCTCGCCTGAAGCCTTTACCGTGCGTCGTTCCATGCCCTGGATTGAAAGCGGCAAATCGGGACTGATGTTTGTTTCCTTCAGCCGCACCCTGAATGCATTTGAAGTACAACTGCGGCGCATGAGCGGCATGGAAGACGGCATCGTTGACGCCCTCTACAGCTTTAGTCGCCCGTTGAACGGTGGCTACTACTGGTGCCCGCCGCTGAAAGACGGCTATCTGGATTTGAGCGCGCTTCGCCCGGCATAACGCCAAGCTAAGACGCCTGGAGCAAAACGCCTTTTTGCTCCAGTTCACACAACTGGCGACCTGCTGGTGATTTCAGGAATCGTCTGATTATTTTTTTCATGCTTAAGCATCAGGCTGGCAGCATGAAATCGACTCCCAAAGCCGCCCGAAAACTTCTCCACTTATTTGCCTATGGCTTGATCATCACAGTCTTGGCGGGCTCGTTCGTTTATTTGCGCTCCGTCTTTTATCAAGAAGTATCCCTTCGCCGTAGTGTTATGAACGAGGCGGTATTCAACGCTAAGGAGTTTTTTGTCAGCCGTCAGACCTTGCTCAAGAGTCTGGTGTTGGCTGCTGTGCCTGATAAAACCGGGCATGACTCATTTATCAGTGTTGCTCCGGAAGAGGAAATGAACATCAGTCTGGGCAGCGAGGCAGGCCACTGGAGCATTGGGTTGCACCTGCTCATTAGGCGCATGGATAGTCGGCTGATCACACCGGGTGAACAACACATACAAGCATTGATTGAAAGTGAGGCATTCAACCGCGCCGTATTGCAAGTTGCCCCGATTGCCTTGTGCGTAATTCGTCAGCGGCTACAGGTGCGAGTTTTTTAATCTGGGGAATTATCGACAGGCACAAAAAAGCCCGCACTAGGCGGGCTTTCTCGTTGGTTTCATTTCATCTTGCGATGTGGTGAAACCGGTGTTTGGTGGCTACACAGTCATTTGAACTTGGATTTAAAGTGATTGTATTTAAAGGGTTTTGTTTGGTATTTGTATTATTGGGATACATCAGGGGATACACAGAGCTCGCTGCTGGGCCATTTTTACCCGTTTTCGCTCTTTGATCGAGACACCTACAAAATGAGGGCGAATTAGGCTTTTCCATCGGATGAACGGCTCGTTCACCCTATGGAGATTCAACCGGGATTGGTTCGATTGTCTGATGCATCACTTTTTTTGGGGGGATCCGCTTGATGGATCGGATTTAGGTCATCAGGTATCTGAGGAATTACCAAGGGCGGACGGTCGCTCAGCAGCACCAGTATCAGAAGTACAAAGAATGCAATCACGGGGAATGATCCTAGCCACAATACGATGCGGCGTCGGTGCTGGTCTTCGTTCATCCTTGCTGGTCCTTGCAGCTCGATAGCTGCTAAATGAAAAAATTGTCATCACCGTAGTTTCTATCGTTGATGATTGCCAATCCATCACTTATCTAGCCGGACTCTGAATCAAGCTCCGGTCGGTCAGATTTACCGGCTACACAAAACTGTGCAGACGATGGTGCTCTAGGCTTAGAGTGCCTAGTTCTTTCAGGCTGCATTTTCCTTTGCTCGCTGTGCGCGCAACAGGTCTTTGGCTTTAGGCAGCCGAGCAGCAATAGCAATTGATCGAGGGCCCTTGTGGACTAAAGCTGCGCGCCCACCTCTAACCATTGGCTGAGACTTGTAATCACCGATAATCGCCTTCCAGCGTTCTATTACTCTGATTTCGCTGGTGTAGTCCTTTTTTTTTCGATTGAGTATGGCGACACGCTCAAAATAAAACGGGGCAGCACAAATCCGAGCACCCTTGACCTGGCTCCAGTAGTTCAATTCCTCTGCGTCGCAACAGAGGCGCATCACATCAATGTTATTTTTGCCGAATTCGGCTAACTCATATGTCGGTTTACCATCAAGTTGAGCCAATATCTCCATTTGGCGCATTAAATTTTCAGAGGTTAAATCCATGACGGTCCGCTCCTTCGTGCTGGTTGTCTAGCTCATAACTAGAGTCTAGCGCAAGGCACGATAGCTCTTAGCGGTTAGAGTAGGTATTGGCGGTCTTTCATGGAGTGTTTTCGCAAGCAGGCGTTCGGTCAGTAAAAGGCGCAATACCGTGTCAACCACAGTGGAAGGTAACCATAGCCAAGCTCGCGCCAGCACACATAGGAGGGTGCGAGCCAGAAGTGCGAACCTCGGTGCGTACTTTTGCTGCGTACCAGCGTGCGCACCGATGCCGTGCGTACCTGCTGGTGTCATCCGTCATCAGGCTTTCAAACATTCCAGACCGCGTGAAGAAACTACGAGATCGCTGTGCTGGAACCTGCCGTGGTGGTTTGCACGCATTTCAAAATGTGCCCAGTCACTGCGCGAAAAGGTGCACGAAGCCCCAGCCTGAAACAGCGCGTTTGCTGTTACCCCGTCTGTTACAGGGTGGAGTGTTACAGGGTTATGGGTGGTAACTGCGCTGGTAACAGTCGTTTGGTTACCGCTTTCGACTGGTTACTTTTAGTGGTTACCGCTGTGGTTACCATGACGGAAACCGATTCAATGTTAACTTTTGCTAGGCTCTCATGGGGTTACGATATGTCATGCGCTGGCTCTGTGCCCAGGCTTGCTCTTTTCGGCCCGGTAGACGGCCCGCCATGCAGACGACATCGGCCAGAGATATACAAGTCCCGACGTTTGCAAAGCGTTCCGGCTCGGGTCTTGGCGCCACAGGTCAGGCTGCGCAACTCATCGGGAAACGGCGTGCTCTTCGATGGCTGATACGGGTAGTCATGTTCAGCCCATTCAGTGTGTGTGGCTTCTGACTTTTCCCAATACTGCCGCCACAGCTTGCGCAGTTGGTCTAGGTGATTGGTCATACCCCCTCCAAAGTGTGGCGCTTTTACTGGGCCGAGGGCTTGCCCCGAGGTCACCCTCATCAGAAACCCACGGTTACGGGTGAAACCTTGGGCGGTAAACGATCCGTAAATCTGGTGGCAGCTTCGGGCCGAATGGCGCACCTGGCGTGAATGGGTCTGGTAGCTGGTACTCGGGGCATTCCTTGATGAACTGGATCATTGCGGCGTGGCAGGCGCGGAATAGTGGGCCACCAGCGCCCCAGTCATCGCCATAGCTGGTGCTGCTGTCCTCCAGGCGGGATATGAAGGCCACGCCGCGCAGGCTGGTGTCACCATCCGTGTGCGCCTGCTGTCGGTGTGTGGGGTTTACGCCCAGCAGCTCGCACATGCGCTCGAACCCCAAAGCATCGGCCAGCCCTTCACTGTCGAACATTAGCGACGTGCCAAATCCTATTAGTACGTTGCGTGCGCCTGCGCGGGCGTCTTCCCGGTGGACCAGCGCCTGCTGCTCCAGGTCTGCAATCGCTTGTCGGGTGAATGGCAGGAACGCTTTCAGCTTGCCCGCTTGGCGGCGCATGGCTCGCCGTTCGGCGTGGATAGAATCGAGCTGGTGAGCAATGGCGCGACAGATACGCCGGGTAGTGGTGAGCTGGGTGGTGGCGCTGGTGTCTGGCTTCAGTGCGATATTGCACAAGCGAATGATTAGGCGAGGTGTCATGGGTGCGCCTCCATAGGCGTGGTGTCGTAGGTGGTGCGCAGATTAGCGCCAGCTATGCAATGGCGTCCGATGGGCGCATAGCAGGCGAGGCACGCCATAACGTGGTTGGTGTATTGGTCACGGACGTGGCGCCACTCAGGCGTGGCACGGGCGGCATTGGTGTAGTTGCCATTAGGTGCGCTCATGCTCCGGCCACTCCACGACGAACTCTGGCGGGGTATCGCTCTCAGCGAACATGGTCACTACGAACGGAGTAGCGGCTTTCAGCAGGTCGAGGCGGTTGTAGCTGTCAGTGGTGGCGCCAGATGCCAGCAGCGCGTCCTCCACATTCGCCATCATCACCACGAGCAAGTCTGAAACTAGGTTGGGGGCAAAGTGACGGGGCGGCACTACCAGGCGCTTAGGGGTGGGCGCGTGGTTGTCCGACTGGTGCGATGTGTTTTCGGTGTGGGTCTTGGTCATGATTCAGTTCTCAATATGTAATTTGTCGAGGGGACAGAGGGGGCAGAGGGGACAACCGCCAACTGCGCGGGCTGTAGCTGTCCCCTAGGTGTTTTTCAGTGAGGGGACAGAGGGGACAAAACCATCCATGCGCTCCATTTGTCCCCTCTGTCCCCTTGGGGTTTTGGGGGTGGGGACAGCTACAGGCCGCGTATTTCCTGGCTGTCCCCGATGTCCCCTCTGTCCCCAGTGAAAAAATCAATGCGCAATCACGTTTCCGGCTCCAGCTTTGCCGGGTCGATGAAATACAGCTTTGGTCTTGTGCCGTCTGGCAGTCGCTTGGTTACCTGTGCCCGGCCTGCTTCGCGCTTGGTGATTGCCCCGGCTGAATCCAGCGCCAGCACCACGCGGCTCAGGTCGTAACCCTTGGCCGCTTCCTCTAGGCCGGGACGGTTGAACAGGAACAGGCGCCCACTCGGTGCGTCTTCCCAGTAGCCCGCTCGGTCCCTGGCTTCGCCGTGCGGATCGTCGGCACCTGAAAAGCGGGTATCGCCATGCCGGGCGATGAAGTCAGCGATGGCGCGCAATATCTGGCGGTCCTCGCTTGGGCCTTCACCACGGCCAGCGCGCCACACGTCGAACAGCTCCAGCATGGCCGCTTGTACGGTGCCAGGCTGAATGACCAGAACGCCGAACTTAATAGCCAACTCTCCCGCCAATGCGACCAGGGCAAAGCGTTCTGAGGCCCGGCTTTCTTGTCCGCTGGCGCTGGGGAACTTGGCACCCATAGAGGCCAGCCACTGAGGCAGCTTGTCCGCGTCACCAGACGCCAGCAGTTGGCGGATGAACTCAGGCCCGGCATGGCCGTAGTCCGTCACGCTGGCGCGCTGGATGGCGTCGGAAAATTCCCGCCCCCCGGCCATTCCGTGCAAGTTGTCCCAGGCGCCATAGGTGCGGCGCGCTGAAATATCCAGCAGGCGGATTTCTTGCCCGGCGCGGCTGCGTTTGCCGCCTTCGGCCATCAGTGCGGACAACCCAAGTTCGCCCGATGAAAACAGCATGACGCGCCAGCGCTTAGCAGCCCTTGCGGCGCCGTTTCGGCTAGCTCTGGCCTTGCCGGTGCCATTTGCCATGGCGTAGACCACGGCGCCAATCTCGCGGGGGTCTGCCTCCCCTATTTCGTCCAATGCCAACAAGGTGTCATTGCGCTGGCTGGCGATCCCTTCCAGGCCGTTGCCGGTGGCGCGCCATGTGCGCTTGAAGTCTTCACCGTGCCCCCATACCGATGCCCCGGCCAGAATGGCGGAACTCTTGCCGGTGCTGGAGTCACCGACGATATGAAACCCGCCACCTTGGCGTTGAACATGAAACAGCAGCGCACCGGCCAGTGAGGCGCAGACGCTCAGCGCCAACAGCGGGTTGCCTTCACAGCGCGCACCAATGTTCGCCTGCCACCCGGACAAGGTGCCGCCATGCCGATAGTCGTCACCGTTGGCGGCCTCGCTTTGAAAGATCGCGTCACCCGTGCCGATGTTCTGCCGGGGCATGATGAACAGCTCGGAGGTGTGCCAGCCGGTAGACGTGGCAGCGATAACCCGGCGTTTAGGGTGCTGGCTGGCGATGTATTGGCAAACCTGGCTGCGGCGCTTGTAATCAATGTCGAGGCCCATGCTTAACAGCACGGCCAGAATCGAATCAGGCTTACCGGCCAACAGTTCGTTGGGCATGGCCCAGGTCAGCCAGCGATTATCGGCGTTGCGAAAGCGCAACAGGCGACCATAGTCACCGTCTTGGCCTTCGTTGCGGGTTACAGCGTCAACATGTAAAGGCGCGCACAGCCATTCATCGAACGGCAGACGGTCGCCGGTTGCCTTGTCCTCCCTATTGCCGTGAAACCAGACGCCAGCCCGCAACTTGGAGCCGTCCAAGGTGATCGAATGGTCATAAACGCGATACTCCGGGCGGTCTACTGGAGCGGCTGCGGAGTCAGGCACCAGCGTGGTTATGGTTGCGGCTGTCATTGGCAAAGCTCCCGCCATTGGCGCAGGTCGTTGAAGTCGGAAAGGTTTGGCGGTGCGTCTGTGGGCCACTGCGGGAACACCAGCCCACAACCAAGCGCGGCGGCTGCTTTGATGGCGTAGCTGCGGCCCGGATTGCCCTCGGTCTGCTGGTCATCGTCACCGGCCACGATCAGCACTGCGTCGGGGTGCTGGCGCTGGAGTAGCTGGCCAGCCTCCAGCAGGTTCCCGGCATTCATTGCACAGGCCACGGGGGCGCTAGTTTCGGCGTGGATCGTCGCGCCGGTAGCCCAGCCTTCGCACAGGTACAACGGCCTGCCTGGCGTGATGGCACCCAGTGGCGAATAGGCGCCCTTGATCCGGCCCCCAAACAAGAAACGCTTGCCGCCGTCCGGCCCGATCCGTTGCAGGTTGACCAGCACGCCACCGGCATACAGTGGCACCAGCAGTTCGTCCCCACGTTGGCGCAGGCCGTGGGAGCAAACGTCCTTAGCGATTAAATAAGCGTGGGCAGGATCAGCACGGCGGGCGCCACTCCACCAGCGTTGAGCCTGTTCTGCCGCCGCAAAATTGCGTCGGCGCTGCTCGGCCTCTCGTTGCCGGCGGGCCTGCTCGATGCTCTGGCGTACCTGCTCGGCTTCACGGTGGTCGGCAGGTTCGCGGCTACACCAGGTGCTGGTGCCACCAGCCTTCCAGCTACCGAACGCACCTGATGCGATGCCGTCCAGATGCAGGACGTACCAGCCGTTGTGCGTGCCCGACTTGTCGCCGGGGACGTGGAAGCGGTGAATGGCGCCATCGGGCACGGGCAGCCAATCGAGCGTCCCATAGACCGACTGGAGCGCATCACGGAAAAGGATCGTGGCGTCTGTCAGAAGCGCCCGTTCAGCCTTCGGATGGGTGACATGAAGCATCTGGGCAATTTTCTTCGGGCAAGCCTTCGGCGTACCTGGCGTTTTGCAGGTTTGATTATCCATGGTGAGTTACACCTTTCGCTGAGCTGCGCGGACGTGGTACTTATCGTCAGGTACGGCAGATTCAAGAACGCGTGCTTTCGACATTTGGGCGTTGTAGCGCTTGAGGCGAACGCTCAGCGACGAGTCGGCATGAAGGGCGGCCATAGCCATAGCGCGGTGTGCGGCAGCCCTGCCGGTTGAGGTGGACGGATTGAGGATGAGTTTCATGGGTACAGCTCCTTTTGCTGGGGAGCCGCCACCTTCGTGACCAAACGACTGGAGGCGGGCTGTATGCGGGTTGGTCAACCGGGGCAAAAGGAACCCGGCAGGCGCGAACGCCTCCCACACACAGCCGCCATAACTCGAAACGACAGGCACAAAAAAGGCGCCTGAATTCTTATGGGGCGCTTGTGCGCCTTTTGCATTATCGAGTGACCAAACCCGAGTCGCTGAATTTGCAGCGACGGGCGAAATGTATCCCCGTACATTCGGGAGCGCAACACCTCGTTTCAGATTGGCGTTGGAAATTGCGGTACAGGTGAAGGTGGTCATAGGCGAACGCCCTCTAGTTCGCGCGGGAACTTCAGTTGCTCTCTCAAGTGGGCGACATGCTGTTGCATATCCAATCGGGGGCTCAGCCCCGACAAGGGTCAACATGACTTTGTTCATGCAGCGTCCCTCGCCTCAATTTTGGCTTGGAGCCATGATTGAACTTCGGCGACAACGTAATAAGCAGCAGCTTGGCGGGAGTCGCCAAATTTGATTGGTTTTGGGAAGGTAGGATCTTTCTTTTTCAGTTTGTCCAGACCGCTGCGGGATTGGCCTATCCAGTTGCATAGCGCAGGCTGAGGAATCAGTGCTTGGTTCGAGGATGTATTGGTGTGCATATGAGCATCTCCGTGTTGGTGATGCGCCTATTATTCACATGGAGGTTGAGTTAAAAACTCTTGGCCGAGTCGGCAAATGTATTTATCGACTCGACCAATACAAATTATTTCTTTCTGCTCGGTCCGCGCTTTTGGGCGTGAGGAAATTCGGCAGCAACCTCTCTTATCCAGCCTTTAAGCCCCAGCGTGGTCTCTGGTCGATGTTCACGTAGGTGTTTGTGCTCGGCCATCCACGCCCAGACAATATCCGTCATTTCGCTGGTTCTGATCTTTTCCTCTTTGTCTTCAGACCATTTCTTCCTCGCGTAGTCGCAGGCAAAGTATCTGGCGACTTGAGATCCAATTATCCTATCTTTGTTTGATCTTAGTAGGCTGGAGTATACTTTGGCCTGTGTGAGTTCCCGCTGGAGCGCTTTAAGCTTCAGCTGTCTGGGGAATTCTTCTTCCTGAGCGGACCGAGCAGAAACGCCTAGCATGAACATGGCCACAAGGGCTTTCCGGTATCCCTCATCAGACTTGTCCTCGCGGTACTCTCCATCAGCCGCCAGAAACCGATCAACTAGGGCCAAAAGCTCTGTGGCGTGACTCGTAGTGTCGTGGTTCGACATGAGATGCGGGGCAGCTTCGACAAGGTAATTGAGAATTGCCTTGGGGTTATCAAAGGTGAACGGGTTATCCAATCCTGGCGTCCAGCCATAGGCGCTGAACTTCTGTGTTTCGTCTTTCAATTCTGATTCTGGGGTGGCAGTTTCCGCGCCATTTCCATTTCCATTTCCATTTCCATTTCCATTTCCATTTTTCATGCTAGCTTCATCTTCGCTACGTTGCCTTTGGCCAAGGTGTCCTGATGGTCGGCGTACCATTGCATCATGGTCGTGCGCTGGGTCAGGTACTGGGCTTTGTTATATATCCCGGCTACGCCTTCCTTGACGTGTGATAGCTGCGCCTCGATATGGTTTTCGTCGAACCCGTTCTCGTTGAGGATTGTTGATGCGATATGGCGGAAACCGTGGCCGGTCTGGCGGCCTTCGTAGCCTAGGCGGCGCAGAGCCATTAAAAACACGGTGTTGCTGCGCGGCTTGGTGGTGTCGCTGCGGCCAGGGAACAGCAGCGGATAACCTCCAGTGAGATTGCGCAGGCTACGCAGCAACTCGATGGCTTGGCGGGGCAGGGGAACCAGGTGTTCGCGGCGACGTTTCATTCGTTCGGCGGGTATCGTCCATAGCGCTTTGTCGAGGTCGAACTCATCCCATCTGGCTTCTCGCAGTTCAGACGGACGACAGGCGAGCATGGAAAGCAGATGTAGGCCGATTCGAACGTCTATGGCGCTAGGGTAGGAGCGTATGGCGCGCAGCAGTGGCGGCAACTCATCCATCGGGACGTGGGCGTAATTCTCAGATGGCTTGGTCTGGAGAAACCTGTGAAGCCCTTCCAGCGGGTTGTGGGTGGCTCGGCCAGTGACGCGGGCTAGGTCGTAAATCTCTTGGCACCGGGCGCGCACTCGGCTGGTCTGCTCGATGATGCCTTTTTGCTCCATGCGGCGCAGAAACTCCATCCACTCCATTGGCAGTATCTCGGTGTAAATACGCTTGCCGAAGATAGGGAACACATGAAGCTCCAGCGCGCCGATGGTTCGGGTTGCCGTTCCATCCGTCCAGCTTTTGCGTTTGGCGGCGTACCACTCACGGGCTAGATGTTCGAAGGTGTTGTTGGTGACTTCAATCTCAGCGGCCTTCCTCGCCCGCTTGGTGGCGAGAGGGTTTCCACCTTTCGCGGCGTCCTCTCTCAGCACAGCGGCTTTCTGTCTTGCCTGTGCTCCTGATAACTGATGGTCGCCAGTGCCATAGCCTCCCAGTCCTAGCCATGACCATTTGCCGTCCGGCTTCTTGTAGCGCAGTTGCCACGATTTGCTACCGTCTGGGCGCACGCGTAGGTACAGGGCGTTTCCGTCCAGCTCCCTGTACTCCTTGGTCTCTGGTTCCAAGGTGGCGAGCACAGTATCGGCCAAAGGGCGGCGTTTTATCTCGCGGCGCTTCATTTTGCTTGTATCCCTCAGTTTCAATTATTTTTCAAGGTACATGAGGGGATACATGGAGGGCAATAGTGTGCGGGATCATTGGGGGGCATTCGGAAACAAGAAAGCCCGCACTAGGCGGGCTTCTTGTGTTGTTTTCGATCATGTCGGAACATGTGAAAACATCTATATGGTGGCTACACAGGGACTTGAACCCCGGACCCCAGCATTATGAATGCTATGCTCTAACCAACTGAGCTATGTAGCCAATGGCGCGCATTATTCCCTCGTGCGGGGGATGTGTCAAGCAAATATCTTAAAATTTTCTCTGTTCTATCAAACGCTTAAGGTTTTTCGGCCTTCTAATGGCAATATCTTGTCAAAAAGTGGCACATTGACGGACTTGCTCGTGCATTCATCTGTTGTCCGGAAACCCTTATGGCTCTTAGCAACGCTCAAATAAAAACAACGCCTGACACCCAACTTCCTGAATCCAGCCCGCTCGTTATGCGCATTATCGGCGCTGTGGCGCTGGCGCATTTGATCAATGACTTGATCCAGGCGGTGCTGCCGTCGATCTATCCGATGCTCAAGGCCAAATATGACCTGACCTTTACGCAGATCGGCCTGATCACCCTCACGTTTCAAATGACCGCCTCTTTGTTGCAGCCGTGGGTCGGTTATTACACGGACCGTCACCCCAATCCTTTGTTATTGCCAGCGGGCATGGTCTGTACGCTGATCGGGATTTTGATGCTGTCCCAGGTGGGCAGTTTTCCTTTGATTTTGCTGGCGGCGGCACTGGTCGGTGTCGGCTCGTCGACCTTTCACCCCGAAGCGTCTCGGGTGGCGAGGCTGGCGTCGGGCGGGCGTTATGGCTTGGCGCAGTCGACCTTTCAGGTGGGCGGTAACGCAGGTTCTGCGTTTGGACCGTTGCTG
The DNA here is from genome assembly GCF_044762555.1 of Pseudomonas sp. NPDC096917. Taxonomy (NCBI): domain Bacteria; kingdom Pseudomonadati; phylum Pseudomonadota; class Gammaproteobacteria; order Pseudomonadales; family Pseudomonadaceae; genus Pseudomonas; species Pseudomonas sp. NPDC096917. Next base: position 43,144 of record NZ_JBIWEO010000006.1, read on the forward strand.
GCAGCCGCCATCATCATTCCTTTTGGTCAGGGCAACGTTGCCTGGTTCGGTTTGTTTGCGCTGTTTGCGGTCGGGCTGCTGTACGTGATCAGCCGCTGGTATCGCAACCACCTGAACCTGTTCAAGCTCAAAGCAGGGCAGAAGGCGACCCATGGTTTGTCCAAGCAGCGTGTCATCAGTGCGTTGGTGGTGCTCGGCTTGCTGGTGTTTTCCAAGTATTTCTACATGGCCAGCCTGACCAGTTACTACACGTTCTTCCTGATTGAGAAGTTCGACGTGTCGATCGCCAGCTCGCAGATGTATTTGTTCCTGTTCTTGGGTGCGGTGGCAGCGGGCACGTTCTTTGGCGGCCCGATTGGCGACCGTGTCGGCCGCAAGGCGGTGATCTGGTTCTCGATTCTGGGTGTGGCGCCGTTTACCTTGCTGCTGCCTTATGCCGACTTGTTCTGGACCAGCGTGCTCAGCGTGGTCATTGGTTTCATCCTGGCGTCGGCGTTCTCGGCCATTGTGGTGTACGCCCAAGAGCTGGTGCCGGGCAACGTGGGGATGATTGCCGGTATCTTCTTCGGCTTGATGTTCGGCTTCGGCGGGATTGGTGCGGCGTTGCTGGGGCACCTGGCTGACATTCACGGCATCGAATACGTGTACAAACTGTGTTCGTACCTGCCGCTGTTTGGCGTGTTGGCGATCTTTTTGCCGCGAACGAAAAAGGTCTGATCCCAATAACCTAAGGTCAATCAGTTAAGAGGAAGCTGTTTAAATACAGCCAAAACCTGTGGGAGCCTGGCTTGCCAGCGATGCGGCTTGCAATGAGACGGGAGCAGACCCTTGCGTAGTAGCTGTCGCAGGCTGCGATCTTTAGATGTTTAAAGTCAAAAGATCGCGAGGCAAGCTTGCTCCTACACGGGCCGCGTGGGGGCTGGTTTGTCGCTTTGGGTGGTAAAGCCAAACGTCACCAGGGCGCTTTCAACGGTAGCCAAGTGCTGCAGGCAGATTTGCCAGGGCGCCGAGACGGCATCGGCCAGTTGATTGTCGGAGACCGGGATCAGCATCGGCTTTTCGCCGTCGCTGGCAATCGCTGCGCAGCCGCAGGCAACGTTGGCCAGTCGCTCATACAGCGAGGCGGGCGGTGGGCCCTGTTCCTTGCGTAATGCATCCGCAAAGGCCTCAGAGAAGAGCAGGGCGCTGGCATACAGGCGCACAGCATGGCGTTCGTAACGACTGGCAATGTCTTTGACTTCTCGAGATACGAATCTGCCGCGCAGGGTCCAGCGCGCGGTATTGCGTGCGCTGCTGATACCGTTTTCCAAGGTAATAAGGCTGTCGTGAGCACGTGAAAAAATCAGCACGGCATTTTGCGCGTCTTTTGAATTGTTCTCTTCCAGCGCCTTAAGGCTTTTACCGAAGCCTTTGGCGAGCTTTTCCAGCAAGTCCTTGGCTGAGTTATCAATGATGCCGATCGGGTTTGGGGTCAGTAGGATCTGACTGAACATCAAGCCAACCCCGGCACCCATCACCACATCCAGCATGCGCACAACGCCCGCGTTTTCGGGACCGACCGCCAACATCAAGATGGCCGATACGCCTGCCTGAATTGCCACGACCGGGCCCAGGCCATACAGGGCAGCAATGGCAATGGCGGAGAACGAGGCAAAACCGATGCGCAGCAACGGGTAGGCATCGGGCAGCCAGAGCGCCGCTTCACCGATAATGATCCCGGTGGCGACACCGACCATCAACCCTACCGCCTGCTTGCCATGGCTGGGCAGGCCGGGTGCAAGGCAGACGACGGCACTGATGGCGGCAAACACCGGGTGCACGTGGCCTAAGAAATGCTTGGCCAGAATCCACGCCAGGGCAGCGGCGATCGCAGAGGCCAGGGCGTCGCGCCAGGCCGACGACCAGCGAAAGGATATGCGTTCGATCAATGGGGCAGTAAAGCGATTGAAGAACACCTTGGCGAGCATTGAGACTCCCGTCATTCAGTCTGAGGTTATGCGACTAACCATAGACCGTTTGCTCGCCCGATGGTTTGGCTTGCCGTTTTACAAGAGGGCGCGCGAGCTGAGCAGCAGCAGTGCAAAGCCCATGTCATCAAGGTTTGAATCAGGACGTTGAGCGTTGAAGGCTTTTAACTCTGACTCAAAAAAAGCGCCACGAATCTCGCCGTCACTTGCAATGAAGGCGGCGGCATCGTTTTGCGCTGATTTTTTGAAGTGGTAATTGAACGTTTCAGAGGTGGCGTTTGAAGCCGCGGGAATTGACGTTAAAAGGCCGATCCCTGTCAGCAATATTGAAGCGGCACTCACCTCGAATGGATTGTCTGATGCCAGACCGCACACAAAGGAGTTTTGACAGGTCTCGGCCTCGGCAGTGGCTATCGGTGTGATGGTTAACAAGGGGCCAAGGATAAGGGCGCCGATCATGGTGCGAGCGTTCATGGGGAGTCCGTTCAGGGGCGACTGGAGGTGCGGTGTAGAGTGCCGCGCAAGCCCCAAGGCGACAATGCGGGGTCGCGTCTTAAAGACCTTTCCGCGAAATCTAAAGATCGCTCCTACGCGTACTGGTGCTTGATCGCCCTGTCAAAAATCCTCGCCCAAAAAAAACCGCGCCTGAGCGCGGTTTTTTGTACGTGTGGTGTTTTACACGTTGAAGCGGAAGTGCAGGACGTCGCCGTCTTTAACGATGTATTCCTTGCCTTCCAAACGCCATTTGCCCGCTTCTTTCGCGCCCGCTTCACCCTTGTACTGGATGAAGTCGTCGTAGGCGATGACTTCGGCACGGATAAAGCCTTTTTCGAAGTCGGTGTGGATCACGCCAGCGGCTTGCGGAGCGGTCGCGCCTACTTTCACGGTCCAGGCGCGCACTTCTTGAACGCCAGCGGTGAAGTAGGTTTGCAGGTTGAGCATTTCGTAACCGGCGCGGATCACGCGGTTCAGGCCTGGCTCTTCCAGGCCCAGCGCTTCAAGGAACATGTCCTTTTCTTCGCCGTCTTCAAGCTCGGCAATCTCGGCTTCGATCTTGTTGCAGACCGGAACCACGATAGCGCCTTCTTCTTCGGCGATGGCCAGCACCACGTCAAGCAACGGGTTGTTCTCAAAGCCGTCTTCAGCCACGTTGGCGATGTACATCACCGGCTTGGTGGTCAGAAGGTGGAAGCCCTTGATGATTTGTTTCTCATCGGCGTCCATGTTCTTGATCAGGCTGCGTGCTGGCTTGCCCAGGGTGAAGTGAGCAATCAGTTGCTCCAGCAGGGCTTTTTGAGCGACGGCTTCTTTGTCACCGCCTTTGGCGTTGCGCGCGACTTTTTGCAGTTGCTTTTCGCAGCTGTCGAGGTCGGCGAAGATCAGCTCAAGGTCGATGATTTCGATGTCCCGCTTAGGGTCAACGCTGTTGGAAACGTGAATCACGTTTTCGTCTTCAAAGCAGCGGACAACGTGAGCGATGGCATCGGTCTCACGGATGTTGGCCAGGAACTTGTTGCCCAGGCCTTCGCCTTTCGACGCGCCGGCTACCAGGCCTGCGATGTCAACGAATTCCATCGTGGTTGGCAGGATGCGCTGGGGGTTAACGATGGCCGCCAGTGCTGCCAAACGCGGATCCGGCATCGGCACGATGCCGGTGTTCGGCTCGATCGTGCAGAAGGGGAAGTTCTCAGCCGCAATACCGGATTTGGTCAGGGCGTTGAACAGGGTGGACTTGCCGACGTTAGGCAGGCCGACGATGCCGCAGTTAAATCCCATGGTGTTTTCCCCGAGGAGTAGAGTCAGGCCTTCTGGCTGTGCAGGTTTTTCATCGCACGGTTCCATTCCCCGGCGAGGATATCCGGCAGCACGCCGAGGGCAAAATCGATGCTGGCGTCCAGTTTTTCCTGCTCGGCGCGTGGCGCACGACCCAGGACAAAGTTGGACACCATGCTCGCGACGCCTGGGTGGCCAATGCCGAGCCGCAGACGATAGAAATTATTGTTGTTTCCCAGTTGCGCAATGATGTCACGCAATCCGTTATGACCTCCATGGCCGCCGCCCAGCTTGAGCTTGGCAACGCCCGGTGGGAGATCGAGTTCGTCGTGGGCCACCAATATGGATTCGGGCGCAATGCGGTAGAAACCGGCAAGCGCCGCAACGGCTTGGCCGCTTCGGTTCATGTAGGTGGTGGGAATCAACAGACGAACATCCTGACCTTGATGGCTGAAGCGCCCGGTCAGGCCAAAATACTTGCGATCAGCAACCAGGCTAACGCCTTTTGCCGATGCGAGACGCTCAACAAAAAGGGCCCCTGCGTTATGCCGGGTCTGTTCGTATTCGGTGCCTGGATTTCCCAGGCCAACGATCAGTTTTATGGCGGTCACGACAAGGGCCCTTCTATAGAGTTGTGGATAACATCGCCGCTAACGGTAGCGGCGAAAACGAACAAGAAAGCGGGTTTACGTGAGTAAACTTCGCGATCATGTCCGCTTTACTCGCTGCGTGTTAGCTCGCGATGTTTCTCAAAACTCCAACGACAGAGTAATGAATTACTCAGCGTCTGCTTCTGGTGCAACACGTGGAGCGTGAACGTTGGCTACTGCCAGGTCGTTACCGTGTGCCAGAGCTACGAACTCAACGCCTTTAGGAGCGGTGATGTCCGACAGGTGAATGATCGAGCCGATCTCGGCATTAGCCAGGTCAACTTCGATGAATTCAGGCAGGTCTTTTGGCAGGCAGGAAACTTCGATTTCCGCAACAACGTGCGAGATCTCGCCGCCTTTCTTGATCGGAGCAGCTTCACCAACAAAGTGAACTGGAACGATTGCAGTCAGCTTTTGACCAGCAACAACGCGTACGAAGTCAGCGTGCATCACGTGGCCTTTAGCCGGGTGACGCTGCAGAGCTTTGATGATTACATTTTGCTTGACGCCACCAACATTCAGTTCGATAACGTGGCTGTAAGCAGCTTCGTTTTCGAGCAGTTTGGCAATTTCTTTAGCCAGCATGCTGATGGATTCAGGGGCTTTTTCGCCACCGTAAACTACAGCTGGAACCAGGCTTGCGAGACGACGCAGGCGGCGGCTCGCACCTTTCCCCAGGTCGGAACGCGCTTCAGCATTCAGAGTAAAATCGTTCATGTTGTATCTCCAAAATAACCACATCCGGCCTAGCGTTTGCGACCAGCGCTATGGACGGTATGGGCAAAAAAGCCCCGCCCCAACAGGGTGTTGGGGCGGGGCGCTTTTCGTCAACTGACGTCTGATAAGGGCAGGGCCCTTATCTGAACATCGCGCTGATCGATTCTTCATTGCTGATGCGGCGAACCGCTTCAGCCACAACCGGTGCGATATCCAGTTGACGGATACGCGAACAGGCTTGTGCAGCTGCGGACAGCGGAATGGTGTTAGTCACCACCAGCTCATCCAGCATGGAATTTTCGATATTCTCGATTGCCCGACCCGACAGCACAGGGTGTGTGCAGTAGGCGAACACTTTGGCTGCACCATGCTCTTTCAAGGCTTTAGCCGCGTGACACAGAGTGCCGGCGGTATCGACCATGTCATCAACCAAAATACAGGTACGCCCTTCGACATCACCAATGATATGCATCACTTCCGAGTGATTGGCTTTCTCACGGCGTTTGTCGATGATCCCCAGATCGACGCCCAAGGATTTGGCAACAGCACGTGCACGCACGACGCCGCCGATATCCGGGGACACAATCATAAGGTTATCAAAGCGCTGATCTTCGATGTCATCCACCAAAACTGGGGAGCCATAGATGTTATCTACAGGAATATCGAAGAAACCCTGAATCTGGTCAGCATGCAAATCAACCGTGAGAACACGATCGATGCCGACTACGGTAAGCATGTCAGCAACAACTTTTGCGCTGATAGCCACACGTGCGGAACGCGGACGGCGGTCCTGACGGGCATAACCAAAGTAAGGAATAACAGCAGTAATACGAGTCGCTGAGGAGCGGCGGAAGGCATCAGCCATCACGACGAGTTCCATCAGGTTATCGTTGGTCGGAGCACAAGTCGGCTGAATGATGAAAACGTCTTTACCGCGGACATTTTCATTAATCTCAGCGGTAATCTCGCCGTCGGAAAACTTACCGACAGAAATGTCACCGAGTGGGATATGCAGCTGACGTACGACACGCCGAGCCAGATCGGGGTTAGCGTTCCCCGTAAAGACCATCATCTTGGACACGCGCAGTACCTGAAGGCTGAGGGTAACCTGGATGAGTATAAGAAATGGCAGGGGCGGCTGGATTCGAACCAACGCATGGCAGGATCAAAACCTGCTGCCTTACCGCTTGGCGACGCCCCTGTATCTGTTGCTACGAGTACCGTGTACCCGTTTCCTGTGACAGATTCTGTAGCGTGCGGTGCAATATCGAGACATTGCTTCCTTTTGCTACAAACCCTGTAAGGGTGTCTGTCAGAAGGTGCAGCACTTTATCAGCACTTGCTTCGTTTGGGAAGGCCCCAAATATACAACTTCCAGTTCCAGTTAATTTTGCTTCGGTGTATTTACCTAGCAAATTCAAAGCGTTACGTACTTCTGGATAACGCTCCTTCACTACTGCTTCGCAGTCGTTTCGGCTGTTTCCCTTGGGAACGGGGCGCACTTTAATGGGCAAAGAGTCACGTGTCAACAAAGGATGTGAAAAAATTTCTGCTGTGCTTACAGAGACTTGCGGCACAAGTACCACGTACCAGGGTTCTTCCGGGTCAACGGGAGTCAGAATCTCACCAATACCTTCAGCGAAAGCGGCGTGCCCACGGACGAAAACCGGAACGTCGGCCCCCAGGCTCAGGCCCAATGCTGCCAGTTGGTCTTCGTTCCAGTTCAATTGCCAAAGGTGGTTAAGCCCCAGCAAGGTGGTGGCCGCATTTGAGCTGCCGCCGCCGATGCCGCCGCCCATGGGCAATATCTTGTTGATCCAGATATCGATGCCAAGCGAGCAGTTGGATTGCTGTTGCAGTTTTTTCGCGGCTTTCACAATCAGGTTGTCGTCATGTGCCACGCCGGGGAATTCGGTGTGCAGACAAATAACCCCGTCATCGCGCACGGCGAAGCTCATTTCATCGCCGTAATCGAGAAATTGAAACAGGGTTTGCAGTTCGTGATAGCCATCTTCGCGACGACCCAGAATGTGCAGCATCAAGTTCAGTTTTGCCGGAGAGGGCAAAACCAGTGCCTCTTTTTGCATCTTTATTGTCCCAACTGACGTGGCTGCCAATCCTTCACGACCAGCGTGACATCCAGATCGTTGCCATGCAGTTTGACCCGCTCAGGCAGCCAGAAGCCGTTTTGTTCGACGTAGCTCAAATATTCGATTTGCCAGCCGTCTTGTTCCAGGCTTGCCAGGCGGCTATCAGCGTTCAAGGTCACACGGCTTTTGCTGTCAGGGGCGGGTAGACCGCGCACCCACCAGACCAAATGCGACACGGGTAAGCTCCAGCCCAATTGTTCACCTAGCAGTTCTTCCGGGGTTGCGGCTTCGTAGCGACCTTGGCTGGCCACTTCCAGGCTGACATTTCCCGGGCGACCGGTCAGGCGGGCGGCGCCTCGACCCAGTGGCCCCGAAAGGCGAATGTCGTAATAGTCCTGGCGCTGCAGCCAGAACAGCGTCGCGCTGCCGGAATCTTTAGGGGCGCGAATGCCGACCTTGCCGTTGATTTGCCAGCCGTCGAGTTGGCTCAATTGCTGTTTATGCTGCGACCACAAGGCAGGGCTGCCGTGGCCTTCAACCGATTCGCGAGCGCCGAAGCCCGCACAACCGGCGAGCACGGCGATGAGGCTAAAGGCGATCAGGTGGCGTACATGACGAAAAAGCATCATTTAAAGATTCTCGGATCCGGTCAGGCGCAATAGGGTTTTGCGCAGAATAGGGCTGTCAGGATTGTCTTTCAAAAACGTTGCCCAAATGTGTTTGGCTTCACGCTGTTTGCCATTGGCCCACAGCACTTCACCCAAATGCGCCGCTACTTCCTGGTCGGGGAAGCGCTCCAGCGCCTGGCGCAACAAGCGTTCTGCCTCATCCAGATTGCCAAGGCGGAAATTCACCCAGCCCAGGCTGTCGAGCACAGCCGGATCGTCCGGGTTCAAATCATAAGCTTGCTGGATCAGCACTTTGGCTTCGGCGTAGCGGGTGGTTCGATCCGAAAGCGTATAGCCCAGCGCATTCAAGGCCATGGCGTTGTCCGGCTCACGCTGGATGATGGTGCGTAAATCGCGCTCCATTTGTTGGAGGTCGTTTCGCTTTTCGGCCAACATGGCCCGTGAGTACAGCAAGTTCAGGTCGTCGGGGTATTGCTTGACGGCTTGTTGCAGAACGCTCCAGGCACGATCGGTCTGATTGTTCGCAGACAGGGTTTCGGCTTCAATCAAATACAGCTGAATCGCATAGTCCGGCTGGGCATCACGGGCCGCCGCCAGTTTTTGCGACGCTTCTGTGCCACGACCATGGCTGATTAAAATGTCGGCCTGGCGCAATTGTGCAGGCAGATAGTCATTGCCAGGACCTACCAGGGCGTATTCGATCAGCGCGCCTTGGGGATCGTTACGCTCTTCAGCGATGCGGCCCAGGTTCAAGTGTGCCGAGTCGACGTGGCTGTCGCGGTCGATCAGCTCTTGCAGATAGCCTTCGGCTTCGTCCCACTGCTTGCCTTCAAGGCACACCAGCGCCAGGGAAAAACGCAACTCATCGTCTTCCGGGTATTGCTGAACCAGGCTGACGAACTGGGTTTTGGCTTCGGGGATGCGGTTTTGCTCGACCAGCGTACGGGCGTAGGTGAGCCCCAGGCGCTTGTCTTGCGGGTATTGGCGAATGGTTTTTTGCAGCAGCGGCAGGGCTTCGTCACCACGATTGAGGCTTTGCAGCAAGCGGGCGCGCAGCAGGATTGGGGCTAATTCACCGTCGTGTGGCGGATTTTTTTCCAGCAGCTTCAAGGCGCCGGCAGCATCACCGTCCTGTTGCATCAGCAAGGCTTTGCCGAAGATCAGTTGGTCATTGTCCGGGTGCTTGACCAGCAAGCGATCAAAGCTGTTTTGCAGGCCCGCCCGTGTGTCGGCATCGGTTTCGAGGGCCGATAAGGCTAAAAAGTCGAAGTGCGTGTCGCCTTTGGCTTGCAGGACTTTTTCCATATAGACCATGGAGTCGTCGTAGCGGCCATTGCGTGCCAACTGAATGGCAGCAGCGCGCTGCGCCTCCAGGTCATCCGGTGCGTTTCGTGCCCAAATCAGCGACGTATCAAGGGCCGCCTGATCGGCGCCCAGGTACTCGGCAATATGCAAAGCGCGCTCGGCAACACCCGGATCTTGTGTATTGATCGCCTGGGTCACGTAGTTGTCCAGAGCGATATCCAGGCGATTGCGTTGGCCGGCCAACTCTGCGCTCAGCAAGCTGAACAGCGTTTCTTCGCTGAACGAGCCATAGACAGTAGGCTTTTGCGGGGTGGAGGTGGTGTCTTCGGCCGCAGATGAATCATCCGGGGACGTGGGAGCCATGGCTTGGCAGCCACTCAGGAGGACGAGAGCTAGGAGCAACGCGGAGGATCTATTCATATAAGAGAAGGGCGACTTACCTGCGGTCTGGGCATCATGACACATGCGATGACGCAAACCCTAGCGGCCGCGACTATCGTTATAAGGGTCTGATGATGCGAGAGAAGAGGAGTTCAACAGACGTTAACTATAGAGACAATAGTCAGCAATGGTTGTTCTCGATCTGACGAAGTAGGACAATTGTCGGCTTCTCGTCATCATCAGCGATCTTGAATGGCCTTCCTCGCACTCGGTATTAACCACAAGACTGCTTCAGTAGACGTCCGCGAGCGCGTGGCTTTTACTCCGGAGCAGTTGGTTGAGGCCTTGCAGCAGCTCTGCCGCCTCACCGACAGTCGCGAAGCTGCGATCCTCTCCACCTGCAATCGCAGCGAGCTTTACCTCGAACAGGATCAGCTCAGCGCTGATGCTGTGCTGCAATGGCTGGCACAATTTCACAATCTGAGCATCGAAGAGCTGCGTGCGTGCGCTTATATCCATGAAGATGATGCGGCCGTTCGTCACATGATGCGCGTGGCATCCGGTCTCGACTCGCTGGTGTTGGGCGAGCCGCAAATTCTCGGCCAGATGAAGTCTGCCTACGCCGTGGCGCGTGAGGCGGGCACCATCGGGCCGTTGTTGGGGCGCCTGTTTCAGGCGACCTTCAATTCGGCCAAGCAAGTGCGTACCGACACCGCCATTGGTGAAAACCCCGTGTCAGTTGCGTTTGCTGCCGTGAGCCTGGCCAAACAGATTTTCAGCGACTTGCAGCGCAGTCAGGCCTTGCTGATCGGGGCGGGCGAGACCATCACCCTGGTCGCCCGTCACCTGCATGATCTTGGGGTAAAGCGCATCGTGGTGGCCAACCGTACCTTGGAGCGGGCCAGCAGTCTGGCCGAACAGTTCGGCGCCCACGCCGTGCTGTTGTCTGATATTGCGCAAGAGCTGGTGCACAGCGACATCGTGATCAGTTCCACGGCCAGCCAATTGCCGATTCTGGGCAAGGGCGCAGTTGAAAGCGCCTTGAAGTTGCGCAAGCACAAACCTATTTTCATGGTCGATATTGCTGTTCCCCGCGATATCGAGCCAGAAGTTGGCGAGTTGGACGACGTTTATCTCTATACCGTCGATGATTTGCACGAAGTGGTGGCCGAAAACCTCAAGAGTCGTCAGGGTGCAGCCCAGGCGGCGGAAGAGTTGGTCAGCATTGGCGCCGAAGATTTTATGGTGCGTTTGCGTGAATTGGCGGCCGTTGATGTACTCAAGGCCTACCGCCAGCAAAGCGAACGCCTGCGCGACGAAGAACTGCAAAAGGCTCAACGGTTGCTCGCCAATGGCAGCAACCCGGAAGACGTGCTGACACAACTGGCGCGTGGCCTGACGAATAAATTGCTTCACGCGCCCAGCGTGCAGCTTAAAAAGCTTTCCGCCGAAGGCCGCCTTGATGCGCTGGCCATGGCCCAAGAACTTTTTGCCCTCGGTGAGGGCTCATCGGATAGCTCTGCGGATAAAAAACTGTAATGAAAGCGTCACTGCTTAATAAGCTGGACATCCTCCAGGATCGTTTTGAAGAACTGACCGCCTTGCTCGGCGATGGCGAAGTTATTTCAGATCAAACCAAGTTCCGTGCCTATTCCAAGGAATATGCAGAAGTTGAGCCCATTGTTGCCGCCTACGGACAGTGGCTCAAAGTGCAGTCCGACCTTGAAGGTGCCCAGGCGCTGCTCAAGGACAACGACCCTGACATGCGCGAAATGGCAGTTGAAGAGGTCCGCGAGGGCAAAGAACAGCTGATTGAGCTGGAAAAAGACCTGCAACGCATGCTGCTGCCTAAAGATCCGAATGACGGGCGCAACGTCTTCCTCGAAATTCGTGCAGGCACCGGCGGTGATGAAGCGGCTATTTTTGCTGGCGATCTGTTTCGCATGTACTCCCGCTATGCCGAGCGTCGTGGCTGGCGAGTAGAGATTCTGTCTGAAAGTATCGGCGAACATGGCGGCTATAAAGAAGTCATCGCCCGTGTTGAAGGTGAGAATGTTTACGGCAAGCTTAAGTTCGAGTCAGGTGTACACCGCGTGCAGCGGGTGCCTGCGACTGAATCCCAGGGCCGTATCCACACCTCGGCCTGTACCGTTGCCGTATTGCCAGAGCCGGACGAGCAGGAAGCGATCGAGATCAACCCGGCCGATTTGCGGGTCGACACCTACCGTTCTTCTGGCGCTGGCGGTCAGCACGTCAACAAAACCGACTCTGCGATTCGTATCACTCACTTGCCTTCGGGCATTGTGGTGGAGTGTCAGGAAGAGCGTTCCCAGCATAAGAACCGGGCGCGGGCGATGTCCTGGCTATCCGCTAAATTGAATGACCAGCAAACCAGTGCCGCGGCCAATGCCATTGCCAGCGAGCGTAAATCGTTGGTGGGTTCGGGGGATCGTTCCGAGCGCATCCGCACCTACAACTTTGCGCAAGGCCGGGTGACGGACCACCGTGTGAACTTGACTTTGTACTCGCTGGATGACGTATTAGCGGGCGGTGTTGATGCCGTTATTGAGCCGTTGTTAGCCGAATTTCAGGCTGATCAACTGACAGCCCTGGGTGAATAAATGACCATTATTGCCAGTTTGTTACGTGCCGCTGAACTGCCCGATTCGCCAACGGCCCGTCTTGACGCTGAGCTGTTATTGGCGGCTGCCTTGGGAAAATCGCGCAGCTACCTGCACACCTGGCCCGAGAGAATTGTCAGCAGCGAAGCGGCGTTAGCCTTCTCCGAGTTCCTGCTGCGACGCCGTGCAGGTGAGCCCGTGGCTTACATTTTGGGCCAGCAAGGCTTCTGGAAACTGGACCTGGAAGTGGCGCCCCACACGTTGATTCCACGTCCAGACACCGAATTGCTGGTTGAAACGGCGCTGGACTTGCTGCCCGAAACCCCGGCCCGTGTGCTGGACCTGGGCACCGGCAGTGGAGCGATTGCCTTGGCTCTGGCCAGTGAGCGTGCGGCCTGGCACGTCACGGCAGTTGATCGAATCCTCGAGGCCGTGGCGCTTGCCGAGCGCAATCGCCAGCGTCTGCAACTTGAAAACGTCACCGTGCTCACCAGTCATTGGTTCAGCGCCCTGGCCTATCAACGCTTTGACCTGATCATCAGCAACCCGCCGTACATTGCCGCGGGCGACGTGCACCTGGCCGAGGGCGATGTGCGCTTCGAGCCGCAAAGCGCCCTGGTGGCTGGAGCCGATGGCCTCGACGACATCCGCGAAATTATTGCCGCGGCCCCTCAGCACCTGAATGCGGGAGGCTGGTTGATGCTTGAACATGGCTACGATCAGGCCGCCGCCGTTCGTACTTTGTTGCAAGGTGCAGGATTTGAGCAGGTTGAAAGCCGCAAAGACCTGGGCACCCACGAGCGCATCACTTTGGGCCGCCTACCGTGCTGACCGATCAGGAGCTGTTGCGCTATAGCCGACAGATTCTGTTGCAACAGGTCGACATCGACGGCCAGCTCAAGCTGAAAAACAGCCGTGCACTGATCATCGGTTTGGGCGGACTGGGCTCGCCCGTAGCGCTCTATCTGGCGGCGGCGGGCGTTGGTGAGTTGCACCTGGCCGATTTCGACAGCGTCGACGTGACCAACCTGCAACGCCAGATCATCCATGACACGGCTAATGTCGGCGAGAGCAAAGTGGACTCGGCCTCGCGCCGACTGCGCCTGCTCAACCCTGAAATAAAAGTGATCGTGCATCGTTCGGCGCTGGATGCGGGCTCGCTGGACGAGGCCGTCTCAGCCGTGGACGTGGTGCTTGATTGCTGCGACAACTTTGCCACCCGAGAAGCCGTCAACCGAGCCTGTGTCAGCGCCCGCAAGCCTTTGGTCAGCGGCGCGGCGATTCGCCTTGAAGGGCAGTTGTCGGTATTTGACCCTCGCCAGCCAGCCAGTCCCTGCTACCACTGTTTATACGGGCACGGCAGCGACGATGAGCTGACTTGTAGCGAAGCAGGGGTGCTCGGCCCGTTGGTTGGGGTGGTCGGCAGTCTGCAAGCTCTCGAGGCGCTGAAAGTGCTGGCCGGTTTTGGTGAGCCTCTGGTCGGACGCCTGTTATTGATTGACGCCTTGGGTGCGCGGTTTCGCGAGTTGCGGGTCAAGCGCGACCCGGCTTGCAGCGTGTGCGGTACGGCCCATGAGTGACGCGCCGATTGGTGTGTTCGACTCCGGCGTCGGCGGCTTGTCGGTGCTACGGGAAATTAGCCAGTTATTGCCCAACGAGTCGCTGCTGTATGTGGCTGATTGCGGCCATATCCCCTATGGCGAAAAAAGCCCGCAATTCATTCGCCAGCGCTGTGCGGTCATCGCTGATTTTTTCCAGCGCCAAGGGGCCAAGGCGTTGGTGCTGGCGTGTAACACCGCGACAGTGGCGGGCGTGGCGGATTTGCGTCAGCGTTACCCCGACTGGCCCATGGTCGGGATGGAGCCCGCGGTCAAACCTGCGGCAGCGGCCACCCGCAGCGGTGTGGTGGGCGTACTGGCTACCACCGGCACCTTGCAAAGTGCCAAATTCGCCGCCTTGCTTGATCGTTTTGCCAGCACGGTACACGTGATCACCCAGCCCTGCCCGGGTCTGGTGGAGCTGATTGAAACCGGCGACCTGCACAGTGAAGATTTGCGCGCGCTGCTGCGCGGTTATGTCGAGCCGCTGCTGGCGGCAGGTTGTGACACCATCATTCTCGGTTGCACGCATTACCCTTTTCTCAAGCCTCTGCTCAGTCAGATGCTCCCGCCCTCGATCATTTTGATCGACACCGGCGCCGCCGTGGCCCGTCAACTTCAGCGTTTGCTGGATGAGCGCGGGTTGCTGGCGACAGGTCCCGCACGTGAAACGCAGCTCTGGACCAGTGCTTCGCCGGAGAATCTAAGAAATATCCTGCCCGTGTTGTGGAATAAATCTGGCGTTGTGCGAAGCTTCGACCTGTAAAGAAGCGTTAAAAACGCTCAAGATTTTTGAACTTTCATAAGGTCGACAGCTTCATAAACTCGGCCTGTTGAGGCACATAACAATTGAGATCAGCTACGGGAATAGGATTTTCTTATGAAGCGTCTTTTGGGCTTGGTGGCACTGGCAACGGCTGCGTTGGGGCATAGCTACACTGCGCAAGCGGCCGGGCTTGAGTTTGGGGTGGGCCACACCAGCGAATCGACGATGACGTATCGTCTGGGTTTGAATTCCAATTGGGATAAAAGCTGGCTGCAAAGCGATGTGGGTCGCTTGACCGGCTACTGGAGCGGGGCTTACACCTACTGGGAAGGTGATAAGTCGTCGTCAAGCAGCAGCCTGTCGTTCTCACCCGTCTTTGTGTACGAGTTTTCCGGTGAAACCGTCAAACCGTATGTAGAGGCCGGGATTGGCGTCGCGTTGTTCTCCCACACAGAAGTGGAAGGCAATAAGCTGGGCACGGCTTTCCAGTTTGAAGACCGCCTGGGTTTTGGTCTGCGCTTTGCGGGTGGGCATGAAGTCGGCATTCGTGCGACTCACTACTCCAATGCCGGTTTATCCAGCACCAACGACGGCGTAGAAAGCTACTCACTGCACTACACACTGCCGTTGTAAGCCGTCAAACCGTTGCTCGCGATCTTTTGAGCGTTTAAAGAGTCGCGAGCACGCCCCTCCTTTAGGGCGGTTCTTACCGATACACGGTTGAAATGCCCTTGCGTTCATTCAGGCATTCAACGTCACCCATCTCGAACTCTCGGCAAATCAGCGGGCGCTTCTCATAGATGGTGCACATCATGGTGTTACGGTCCAGGGCCGCGCACCAGCCATCATCCAGCCTCAGCATGACCTCACCGCCCCAATCATCGTTGTCGATATAACGCTCGGGCACGCCTGTGTCCGTGATCAGCATCACTTCCAATTGGCAGCAGCACGCCGCGCACGTCGAACAGGTGACGGCGGGTTCGGTAATTTCAGTCAGAGGGATGTTGGTCATAGGCGTGCAGTGTAAGGCAGAGCGGGGATCAGGTGTAAACGTGCTGACCGACAGCTCTGATGTGGACCCTGTAGGCGCGAGCTTGCCCGCTATCTTTTAACGATCCAAAGATCGCAGGCAAGTGCGGCCTACTCATGCTGTTTGCCCGCCAACCATTGCAGCGTCGGGAACAACCCCGCCCACAACACACCAAGCCCGACCAGGGTCGGCCACAGTCCAAACGGAAACTGCACCGCCCCCAAGCGTTGCCCCGCGTAATACGACAAGGGCCCGCTAATTGCGCCCAATAACGCCGCCCGCCACATAGGGTGTGCCGTCCACGCCAGGCAATACCTCAAGGTTATTGCAAAAACGGCCCAAAGCACGGCCAGCCACAGCGGAACCAACACGCCGGGCTGCTTGAATTCAAACACCCCCAGGTTGAGCAGCAAGCTGTCGACCACCGTGCCGAGCAGGCAGATGCAAATGACCAAGTGAACCTCGGACCATGAGCGACTTATCCACAACAGATGAATCAGTAATGCAGCGCCGGCCAGCCATAACCACGAACTGTTGCCGCCCAGTACGCATGCAAACCAGCCGAGTTGAAATAACCCGGCATTGGCCAATCGCTTTTTAAGCATTAAAGCGTCCCAGTAAGGGTTGGGTTTGGGCGGCCGGTTTGGCCAGCAGCAATTGCGCGGTGCCGATGCTGCGCTCCAGAAAGCCACCTTCGCAGTAACACAAGTAAAACTCCCACAAGCGCAGAAAGTACTCGTCGTAGCCCAATTCAGTTAAGCGGCCATGGGCGCGGCGAAAGTTCTCGTGCCACAGGCGCAGGGTCTTGGCGTAATGCAGGCCGAAGTCCTCCATGTGCATCAGATTCATGTCGGTGTCGCGGCCCACAATTTCGAGCATCTTTTGCACGCTGGGCAGGGCACCGCCTGGGAAGATATAGCGCTGGATAAAGTCCACGCTGTTTTTGGCTTGCTCGTAGCGCTGGTCGCGAATGGTGATGGCTTGCAGCAGCATCAGCCCGTTGCTTTTAAGCAAGTGCGAGCACTGTTTGAAATAGCTGGGCAAAAAGTGATGGCCGACGGCTTCGATCATCTCTATCGAGACCAGCTTGTCGTATTGCCCGCTCAGGTCGCGGTAATCCTCCAGCAGCAAGGTCACTTGCTCCTGTAAACCCAGCGCTTGAATACGGGCCTGGGTGTAGTCGAACTGTTCTTTGGATAGCGTGGTCGTGGTCACTTTGCAGCCGTAGTGCTGCGCGGCAAAAATCGCCATGCTGCCCCAGCCGGTGCCGATTTCAAGTAAATGATCTTCGGGCTTGAGGTGGAGCTTTTGACAGATACGTTGCAGCTTATTCAACTGCGCTTGTTCAAGCGTGTCATCGTCGCTGAGGAACTGCGCGGCGGAATACATCATGGTCGGGTCGAGAAACTGCTCGAACATTTCATTGCCGAGGTCGTAATGCGCGGCAATGTTTCTTTGCGAGCCTTTGCGGGTATTGCGATTAACCCAGTGCAAACCGCGAATGAGCGGGCGGCCCAGTCTGGCAAGCCCGCCTTCCATGGCATCCAGCACCTGCATATTGCTCACCAGCACCCTGATCACCTTGGTCAGGTCGGGAGAACTCCAGTAGCCGTGAATAAATGCCTCGCCTGCGCCAATCGAGCCGTTGCTGGCAATCATTCCCCATACGCTGGGGTCGTTGACCTGTACTTCGCCGATCAGCGTGGCGTGACTGTCACCGAATTGATGACGCTCGCCATTTTCGATCAGCACCAACAGGCCGTTCTTTAATTGATTGAGTTGGCGCATGACCCCGCGTCGCAGCAATACGCTGGTCAGGTTGTACGTGCTCAGGCGTGAGGTTTTACTCACCAGACTAGGGCTTTTCATGGCGTTTATCCTTGGGTTGCAGGGCGGCAATGCGAAAGGCGCCGTCAGCTGCCTGGTGGGAAAAAATCGGTGTGCGTTTTAGAAACAAGCGCAACGCTTGCCAGTAAATGGCCAGGCATGTCTTGGCGGTCATCCATGGAAACTGGCGCAAGTAGCGATGCAGCCCCGCTCTGTCCAGCGTGCTGCGTTGCAAATTGAGGGTGGCGTCGAACATTTTCAGCTCGCCTTGCCAATCCGCCATGTGCACACCGAGTCGGTCATCCGGCGGGCTGAAGCTCATGCGGTATTCCAGGTCGCGAGGCAAAAACGGTGATACATGGAACGCTTTGGCCACGGCCACGTGCTGATGGCCATCGCCCTCGGCCGGGAGCACATAGTGATAGCGCTCGCGCCACGGGGTGTTCGTCACTTCGCACAAGATGGCTGCCAGTCGGCCATCAGCCTCGTAGCAATAAAAGAAACTCACTGGGTTGAATGACAGCCCCCAACTGCGGGCTTGGGTCAGCAGGCAGATAGCACCTTGAGGCGTGTGCCCGAGGGCCGCTGCGACTTGCTGGCGTACCGCATCGATCAGGCGCATACCTGTTTGTGTGTAGGTTTTAAGATAATCAGTTTCGCGAAACGAGAACGGAGCAAAACGATTTTTGCCGGCCAACGGTGACAGTCCGAGTACAGCGTCTTGCTCGTCCAGGTCGAGGTAGAGCAAGCCAATGTTGTACCGGAACGCGTGAGTGGTCGGCGCAAAGCGCCGATGGGCGATCCAGCCGCTGTACAGGGCGCTGTTCATAGTTGTTGACCGAAGGCTTTGGCCACGCGCAACGCGCTGACCACCCCATCTTCATGAAAGCCATTGGCCCAGTAGGCGCCGCAAAAATAGCTGTGTTGCGCGCCGTGCAGTTCTTGCCAGCGGGCTTGAGCGGCGACTGCATCGAGACTGTATTGCGGGTGCGCATAGGTGTATCTGGCCAGTACTTTGAGCGGGTCAATGCTGACTGTTTGGTTAAGACTGACGCAGAACGTGGTTTCGCTCTGAATGCCTTGCAGGATGTTCATGTTGTAAGTAACGGCGGCCCGCTGGCGCTCTACATCACCCAAGCGGTAATTCCAACTGGCCCATGCCAATTTTCGATCGGGTAACAGGCGTGTGTCGGTGTGCAGTACCACGTCGTTTTCAGCGTAGGGCAGGGCACCGAGGATTTGCTGTTCGGCTGCTGACGGGTGAGTCAGCAACTGCAAGGCCTGATCGCTGTGGCAGGCAAATATCACTTTGTCGAAATGTTCACTGCCGGTGGCGCTGCATACCCGCACACCTTGTTCGTTACGCTCTACTGAAGTTACCGGGCAGTTGAGGCGAATTTTGTCGGCAAAGCCTGCACTCAAAGGCTGCACGTAAGCACTTGAACCGCCCTCGATCACACGCCATTGCGGGCGGTTGCTGACACTCAGCAGGCCGTGGTTCTTAAAGAAGCGCACAAAGAATTGCAGCGGAAAGGCCAGCATGTCGGCCAGTGACATGGACCAGATTGCCGCACCCATTGGCACGATGTAGTGCTCGATAAACCGGGTGCCATAGCCTCGCTGCTGGAGGTAGTCGCCCAGCCGGGTGTCGCTGGCAATACGCTGCTCTTGCAGGTCGCGAATGGCTTCGCGGTTGAAGCGCAGAATATCGCGCAACATGCCCCAGAAGCCGGGCGACAACAGGTTGCTGCGTTGGGCAAACAAGCTGTTGAGGGTGTTGCCGTTGTATTCGAGGTTGTTGCTGGCGTCGCGCACTGAAAAGCTCATTTCGGTGGCTTTTGAGCGCACGCCCAGTTGTGCCATCAACTGGATGAAGTTGGGGTAGGTCCAGTCGTTGAACACAATAAAGCCGGTATCAACCGCATAGCTCTGCCCCTTAACGGTGACATTGACGGTATGGGTGTGACCGCCCACCCAGTCACTGGCCTCGAACACGTGGATGTCATGTTCTTTATGCAGTAAATAGCCGCAGGTCAGGCCTGAAATGCCGCTGCCGATGATCGCGATTTTCATGCTGAAGGCTCATCAGAAGTGCGTGCCAGGCGTTTGCCAATCGCCACTTGCAGGCGTTTTGGAAGGCTTGCCAAGAGTTTAAGAATGACGATAAACACCGTGGGGAAGCTGATTTCCAACGGGCGTTTTTCCAACCGTTGGCAAATGTATAGCGCCGCTTTGGGCGCTGACCAACGCATAGGCATTGGGAAGTCATTTTTTTCGGTCAGTGGGGTATCGACGAACCCTGGGCTGACCACCGTGACATCGATCCCTTCGTGAGCCAAGTCGATGCGCAGCGATTCGAGCAAGTAGCGCAACCCGGCTTTCGATGCGCCATACGCTTGCGCCCGTGGCAGCGGCCAGTACGTGACCGAGCTGACGACGCCGACCAGATGCGGTGATCTGCCCGCTCGCAGCAGCGGTAGCGCACTTTCAATGCAGTAACTGCTGCCCAGTAAGTTGGTGCTGACCACCCGCTCGATCACTCTGGCGTCAAACTGACGAACGTCGACGTATTCACAGCTCCCGGCATTCAGGATGACGGTGTCCAGCGCACCCCAGGTTTGCGCGATGGTCATGCCGATTTCGCGGACTTGCAGGTGATCGGTCATATCGCCGGGTACGAGCAGAACCTTGCCGGGAAAGCGCTCGGAGAGTTCGGCCAGTGGCCCCAGGGTGCGGGCGCTCAGGGCTAAAAAGGCGCCGCGTTGCAGCAGCTCTTTAGCCATGTGCGCGCCAATCCCGCTGCTGGCGCCGGTCAACCAGATACGGCGGCCTTCAATCATGTTGCACCTCGAGCATCTGGCGCAATGGCAGCGTTTTGAAGGCCTTGAGTGCGCGTTCGCGGCTTTGTTTCACATCAACAATCGGCGCCGGATAATCGGCCACACCAAACAGGCCGCCAGCAGAGGCGGGGTTATGCACCTCTTTTTTGTTGAGTGCGGCAAGTTCGGGTAACCAGTGTTTGATGAAGCGCCCTTCGGGGTCGAAGCGCTCCGACTGACTCAGCGGGTTAAAAATTCTGAAATACGGCACAGAATCCGTGCCGGTCGATGCGCTCCATTGCCAGCCGCCGTTATTGGCCGCGAGGTCGCCATCAATCAAATGACGCATGAAAAAACGTTCGCCTTCGCGCCAGTCGATGAGCAGGTTTTTGGTCAGAAACATCGCGACGATCATCCGCAGGCGATTGTGCATCCAGCCGGTTGCCAGCAGTTGGCGAATGGCCGCGTCGATGATCGGCACGCCCGTTCTGCCTTGTTCCCAGGCCGCCAGTTCTTTGGGCGCATTGCGCCAGGGCACAAACTCGGTTTCAGGCTTGAATGCGCGGTGCCGCGAGACACGCGGGTAGCCCACCAGAATGTGTTTATAAAACTCGCGCCAGATCAGTTCGCTGACCCAGGTGAACACGCCAGGGCTGCCGCTTTCAAACTCGCCATTATTGCTGCGCAGTGCTGCGTGCAAGCATTGCCGTGGGGAGATAACACCCGCCGCCAGATAGGCTGAAAGCTGGCTGGTGCCGGGTTTGGCGGGGAAGTCGCGCTCATTCTGGTAGGCGTGGATTTGCTCACTGGCAAAACGCATCAGTCGCTCTTGGGCGACATCCTCTCCGGCAGGCCAAAGGTCTCGCAGGGTTTGGTCGGGTGTCGCAAAACCGGGGATGGACTCTGGCAGGCTGTCGCGTGCAATCGGCAGTTCGGCTTGCGCCTTAGGCGCGGCGACGATCTTCGGCAAAGCCATGTGCAAGCGGTTGTAACAGATTTTGCGGAACTGACTGAAGACCTGAAAGTACGACCCGGATTGGGTCAGGATGCTGCCTGGCGCAAACAGCAACTGATCCAGATAGCTGTGAAAACCAATGCCCTGGGCTTGCAGTGCTGCGTGGACGGCCTGATCGCGGCGAGTTTCATGGATGCCGTATTCCTGATTCACGTGAACGTCTTCAATCCCCAGGTGTTGGCACACCTCAAGCAGAACGGCAGGTGCCTGCGCCCAGGTCGCAGCGGTGCGCACCAGCAGCGGGATATTCAGCTGCATCAGGCTGTCGCTCAACGTGCGCAGGTTGCGTAGCCAAAAATCGACTTTGCACGGCGCATCATCGTGCGCCAGCCATTGCTCAGGGCTGATGAGGTACATGGCCACAGTCGGGCCGCGTTCGGCTGCTGCGCTCAGGGCGGTGTTGTCGTGTTGGCGCAAATCGCTGCGCAGCCAGATGAGTTGCATGTCAGTTCCTTGGTGACCGCTAGAAAAGGCGGAGTTGGCTGAGGCGTTGATGGGCTTCTATGGGGTCGTTTGCCAGAGACAATCCTGCGATTTCAGTGGTAGATACGGCCAACTCGTCTTGGTGGATGCATACCGCTGGTCCGGCAATCAGCATAGGGCAGGTCATCGCGTTCAGCAGTTTTGGCAGTTGCAGCAGGTTCAGCGGTTTACTGGAATACAGCACCACGGCACGGGCCTTGAGGCGTTCGACGGCGATGGCCAGCTCGCCGCTGGGCACCGCCGCATCAAAGACTTCGACCGGGCAATGGCTGCTGCTGACCAAGAGGGCAGTGAGCCACAGGTGGGGCTCGAAGGGCCGGTCTGACTGGTTGATCAGCAGAACAGGCGCACCTTTGAGTGAGCGATTGTTGTGGTAAATGCGTGCGCCCAGTTTGCTGCGCAACCAGGATTCAAAGAACACGCGTTCCACTTGCGCACCGAATTGGCCGTGCCAGAGTTGCTCGAGCTCGTTTATCAACGGCATCAACAGGTGCTCGCACAAGGTGCGTGCAGGGTAGAGCGACATCACCTGATTGAAGTTGTCGTCGAGCCTGCGCTCCGACAACTCACTGATCGCCAGCGTTAAAGCCTGGCGCCAGTTTTCCCAATCATTGTCCACGGGCTCGCGGCAGGCGGGTGGGGTGTCAAGCAGCGGTTTGATCTGGCTGACTGAAACCCCACGATTGAGCCACGTCAGAATGCGACGGATTCGCTGCACATGTTCGGTTGAAAACAAGCGATGACCCTTGGCCGTGCGGTGAGGCACGATCAGGCCATAGCGGCGTTCCCAGGCACGCAAGGTGACGGCATTGACACCGGTCATGCGGGCCACTTCCCGTATCGGGATCCAACCTTCTGCTAACGCTTCGCTGTAGTCCGTATCGGGAGTATTGGACATGATCAAGTCATCATTCATTGTCAGATTGCGTTACGCAGGCTGAGATTTTCAGGGTGCGGCTGCAGGTAAACCTGCCGTGAGATGTAGGGGTCCGGGTGTTGGCGGAAGTGGTGTTTAAGCAAGGTCAGTGGTACCACCAATGGCACGATGCCTTGTAGGTACTGAGCAATGAGTTGCTGAATTTCCTGCTTGTCATCAGCGCTGATGGACTGCTTGAGGTAACCGCTGAGGTGTTGCAGCACATTGGTATGGGTGCGACGTGTGGCGCATTTTTTCAGTGCTTGCATCAGCTCGCTGAAATACTGCGCGGCGATGTCTCGGGGATCGTTTTTGCCGATAGTGCCCAGCAATTTGCCCAGGGCTTTGTATTGCACCGGATGATGAGCCATCAGCAAATATTTGTATCGGGCGTGGTACTCGGTGAGTGCGCGACGAGTAATGCCGTGTTTGAGCAAGTCTTGCCAGGCGCTGTAGGCGTATACCCGGGTCAAAAAGTTTTCGCGCAATACGGGGTCATTCAGGCGGCCGTCTTCTTCTACGGGCAAGTCTGGATGGGCTGCGCAAAAGGCCTGTGCATAAATACCACGTCCGCTCAGCTCGGCTGGGCGGCCTTTGTCCTGATAGACCTTGACCCGATCTAGCCCGCAAGACGGTGACTTTTGCATGAAGATGTAGCCGCAAATATCGCGGTGGAGGGCCGCCATCTCTACGCCGTAATCGTGCAGCGGTGCGGTCACGTTCAGCTCACTGTCGACACTGCCGACGGCCTGCGGCTGCGCGGGGTCGCCAATCAGTCGAATCGGCTGGCGGGGAATGCCCAGGCCGATGGCAACCTCGGGGCATAAAGGAACAAACTCGAAATGTTCACTGAGGGCCTGGCTGCACAGCCGCGACTCTTTATGGCCACCATTGAAACGAACTTCAGCGCCGAGCAAGCAGGCGCTGATGGCAATTTTAGGTTTGTGCGGTGCTGAGAAGGCGCTGGCCATGTGACAACCTCAAGTAATAACTTGTACAGATGGAGATCGTTGTACAACTTGAGTTCATCATAGGCTTGGCCTTGTACAAGTCAAATTTATTGTACAAGTATTTGTGAGCTGTACCCTGTAGGTGCTGGCGCAGGTTTCGATTTTTTGAGCGTTGGAAGAGCGCAGCCGACGCGGTGTGAAGCGTTACACCCAGCCCATTCTCCATTCTTCTGATGCTTGCAGGCTCTGCCACGCCATGCGTTGGTTGCGTTGGGTGAGCACGGCTTGTAGCTCGATCTCAAGCACGGTGCCTTCTTCGTCACAGAACAGCTGGGTCACCAGAAAGTGCTTTTCGCGATGTTTGGGCTGGGCTGCCGTCCATTTAGACAGCAGCAGTTTGCGCGGATTGATGCGATTCAAGATAAGTGCTCGATCAGTTTTCGGGCGGCCTCTTGACCGCTGAGCCAAGCCCCTTCGACGCGACCCGACAGGCACCAGTCGCCACAGGCATACAGGCCCAGATCAGCGTCCGCCAAGGCGCCCCATTCATGGGCTGATGAGGGACGAGCGTAGAGCCAGCGGTGGGCCAGGGTGAACGTTGGGGCAGGCATGGGGCAGTGCACCAACTCGGCAAAAGCGCCGTGCAACTGCTCGATGACCGCCTCTTTGGGCAGGTCGAGGTTCTGTTTACTCCAGGCGCTGGTTGCGTGCAGCACCCAGGTATCCGGGGTTTTATCGCGGCCGGGTTTGCTGCGGTTGCGGGCTATCCAGTCCAGCGGGCTGCCTTGTACAAAACAGCCTTCCATGGGCGTGTCGAGCGGTGATTCGAATGCCAGGGCGACGGCCCAGGTCGGGTCCATTTTTACGCCGGCCACGGTACTTGCCAGTTTGGGGGCACTGGCGAGCAGGGTAGTTGCCTGAGGCGCAGGGATGGCAACGATGACGTGGCTGAACGGTCCGTGGGTGCATTCATCTGCATCCAGCAAGTGCCAGTGTTTTTCACCCTGGATCAAGTCGGTAATCCGGCATGAAAAGTTCACTTTCAGACGCCCCAGCAAGCCACGGGTAATGGCGCTCATACGTGGCTTGCCGACCCAGCGCACTTGTTCGTCAGGCGAAGAAGTCAGTTGGCCGTCATTGTGGTTGTACAGGTGTGGCGCCCATTCTGCCGCCCAGCCGTTGGCTTGCCATTGCTGGACTTGCTCGACAAATCGGCGGTCGCGTGCAGTGAAGTACTGTGCGCCCAGATCAAGCGAGCCGGCATCACTGCGTTTGCTCGACATGCGCCCCCCGCTGCCTCGACTTTTATCGAACAGATGAACTGCGTAGCCCGCCTTATGCAGTGCGTTGGCGGCTGATAGTCCGGCAATACCGGCCCCGATGATCGCGATAGGTACAGTCATTTTTGGTCTCGTTCCCTGTTTGCACAGACTACGTCTTCTGTAATACCTGTACAAATCTATTTTTTAGTATAGGTTTTAATGCGCCTGCCGACTCAGACTGACCTATTCTTTATAAGGCCAATGGCCCTTTAGTAGGGCTTCTCTTAAAAATAGACCAGTGCTCTGGATAAAACTCCTCACGAGGTTCAACTCATGCACATATTGCTGACCGGCGGTACAGGCTTGATAGGCCGCCAACTGTGTCGTCACTGGCTGGCGCAAGGTCATCGCTTGAGCGTCTGGAGCCGTCATCCTGAACGCGTCAAGCAATTGTGTGGTGCTGAAGTAAGAGGTATCGCACATCTTGTCGAGCTGAGTCACGAGCCGGTGGACGCGGTCATCAACCTGGCCGGTGAGCCGATTGCCGGTGGCCGGTGGACGCGCAAACGCAAGGCGTCGTTGTGGAGCAGCCGAGTCACACTGACGGAAACCCTGTTGGTCTGGCTCGAAAGCCTCGAACAAAAGCCTTCGGTGCTGATTTCGGGATCGGCAGTAGGCTGGTATGGCGACGGCGGCGAGCGCGAATTGAGCGAAGAGTCGCCGCCCGTTACCGAGGATTTTGCCAGCCACTTGTGCATTGCCTGGGAAGAAACTGCCCAACGCGCTCAGGCCATGGGGATTCGTGTGGTGCTGGTTCGCACGGGGCTGGTGCTGGCTGCCGAGGGCGGCTTTTTGTCGCGCCTGTTATTGCCCTTCAAGTTGGGGCTGGGAGGCCCGGTGGGCAATGGCCGGCAGTGGATGCCCTGGATTCATATCAAAGACCAAATTGCCCTGATTGATTTTCTTGTGCATGAGAGTGCGGCATCGGGTCCTTATAATGCCTGCGCGCCGCACCCGGTACGCAACGCTGAGTTCGCCAAAACCTTGGGTCGCGTGTTACACCGTCCCGCTTTTATGCCTGCCCCGGCTTTTGCCTTGCGCTTGGGGCTGGGTGAGATGTCAGAGTTATTGTTGGGTGGCCAGCGGGCAATACCCGCCCGATTACTGGCGGCCGGTTTCACCTTTCAGTTCACCGATTTGCGTGCGGCTCTAGACGATCTGTCCGCCCGCCTCTGAAATAGGATGTTGCATGACTGAGCACGCGTTGTTACTGGTTAACCTGGGCTCGCCCGCGTCTACTTCGGTAGCGGATGTACGCAGCTACCTGAACCAGTTTTTGATGGACCCGTACGTCATCGACCTGCCGTGGCCGGTTCGTCGATTGTTGGTGTCTTTGATCCTGATCAAGCGCCCCGAACAGTCCGCGCATGCGTATGCCTCTATCTGGTGGGAAGAGGGCTCGCCGCTGGTAGTGTTGAGCCGCCGTTTGCAACAGGCCATGACCCAAGAGTGGACCAAAGGTCCGGTCGAGTTGGCGATGCGCTATGGCGAGCCATCGATTGAGACTGTGCTCACGCGTCTGGCGTCTCAAGGCATCAGCAAAGTCACGCTGGCGCCGTTGTACCCACAATTTGCCGACAGCACTGTGACCACGGTGATCGAAGAAGCGAAGCGGGTGGTGAAGGCCAAAAAGCTGTCGATGCAGTTCTCGATTGTGCAGCCGTTTTACGATCAGCCTGAATACCTTGAGGCGTTGGTCGCGAGCGCCAAACCGCACCTGGAGCAGGAGTACGACCACCTGCTGCTGAGCTTTCACGGCTTGCCGGAGCGGCACTTGCACAAGCTGGATCCGACCGGTAATCACTGTTTCAAAAATGCAGACTGCTGCCAGAACGCATCGCCTGAGGTATTGGCGACGTGCTACCGGGCGCAATGCTTGCGTACCGCCGAGACGTTTGCCGAGCGCATGGGGTTGCCTGCAGGCAAGTGGTCGGTCGCGTTTCAATCGCGGCTGGGTCGGGCCAAATGGATCGAGCCTTACACCGAGGCGCGTCTGGATGCGTTGGCTAAAGAGGGCGTAAAGAAAATGCTGGTGATGTGCCCGGCGTTTGTGGCCGATTGCATCGAGACCCTTGAAGAGATCGGTGATCGCGCACGCGAGCAGTTTATTGAGGCGGGGGGCGAGGAGTTGGTGCTGGTGCCGTGTCTCAATGACAACCCTGAGTGGGCGGCGGCATTGAACACCTTGTGTGAAAGAGCGCCGTTGGCGCTGTAAGTGAACCTTTAGGAGCGAGCTTGCCTCGCGATCTTTTAAAAGGTCAAAAGATCGCGAGCCAGCTCACTCCTGCAAGGGTGTTGCGGGCCAAGCCAATTTAGATAATCGGCGTGTCACCTTTTTTCTTTTTCCAGCTGTCATTGCCCGGCAGTATCAGGTTGAGCGCAATCGCCACGATGGCGCACAGCGCGATGCCTTTGAGGCCGAAGTCTTCTGGGCCCATCCCTGTGCCGATTAGCACGCCGCCAATCCCGAAGACCAACGTTACCGAGACAATCACCAGGTTGCGCGCTTCGCTCAGGTCGACCTGATGGCGGATCAGGGTGTTCATCCCGACCGCAGCAATCGAACCGAACAGCAGGCACAGGATCCCTCCCATCACCGGCACTGGAATGCTTTGCAGCAATGCGCCGAACTTGCCGATAAACGCCAGACTGATGGCGAAGATTGCCGCCCAGGTCATGATTTTCGGGTTGTAGTTCTTGGTCAGCATCACTGCGCCTGTCACTTCGGCGTAGGTGGTGTTGGGTGGGCCGCCCAGTAAGCCAGCCGCCGTGGTGGCAATCCCGTCACCGAACAGGGTGCGGTGCAAGCCAGGCTTTTTCAGGTAGTCGCGACCGGTCACGCTGCCTACGGCAATCACGCCGCCAATGTGTTCAATGGCCGGGGCCAGGGCCACGGGGACGATAAACAGAATCGCCTGCCAGTTGAACTCGGGGGCTGTGAAGTGCGGCAGTGCAAACCACGGCGCTGCGGCGATTTTGGCTGTGTCGACCACGCCGAAATAAAACGCCATCGAAAAACCAACCAGTACACCCGCAATGATCGGCACCAGGCGGAAGATGCCTTTGCCGAACACGGCCACGATCAAGGTGGTCAGCAAGGCTGGCATCGAGATCATCATGGCGGTTTGGTAGTGGATCAGCTCGGTGCCATCTTCAGCGCGGCCCATGGCCATGTGCGCGGCAATGGGGGCCATCGCCAGACCGATGGAGATAATCACTGGGCCAATCACCACGGGTGGTAACAGACGATCAATAAAACCGGTGCCTTTAAGCTTTACCGCGAAACCCAGAAAGGTGTACACGAAACCGGCTGCCATCACGCCGCCCATGGTCGCGGCCAGGCCGAATTGACCTTTGGCGAGAATGATCGGGGTAATGAAAGCGAAACTCGACGCCAGAAAGACCGGCACCTGGCGCCGGGTCACGATCTGGAACAGCAGAGTCCCGAGACCCGCCGTGAACAGTGCAACGTTAGGATCGAGGCCGGTAATCAAAGGCATCAACACCAACGCGCCGAACGCCACGAAGAGCATCTGCGCGCCAGAGATGATCTGGCGCCAGAGCGGGTCGTTGAACTCGTCCTGCATGTTAAACGTCCTTTTGCTTGGTGCCGAAGATCTTGTCGCCAGCGTCGCCCAGGCCCGGAATGATGTAGCCGTGTTCGTTCAGGCATTCATCAATAGAGGCGGTGTAGATGGTCACGTCAGGGTGAGCCGCTTCAACTGCGGCGATACCTTCAGGTGCTGCAACCAGCACCATGGCGCGGATGTCTTTGCAGCCGGCTTTTTTCAGCAGGTCAATGGTCGCAACCATCGAGGAACCGGTGGCCAGCATCGGGTCGATAATCATCGCCAGGCGTTCGTTGATTTCTGGAACCAACTTTTCAAGGTAGGTATGGGCCTGCAAGGTTTCTTCGTTGCGGGCAATACCGACGGCGCTGACTTTGGCGCCAGGAATCAGGCTGAGCACACCCTCAAGCATGCCAATACCGGCGCGCAGGATAGGCACGACAGTAATTTTTTTACCCGCAATTTTTTCAACCTGAACAGTGCCGCACCAGCCCTGAATGTCGTAAGTTTCGAGTTGCAGGTCTTTAGTCGCTTCATAGGTCAGCAGCGCGCCAACTTCCTGAGCAAGCTCTCGGAAGTTCTTCGTGCTAATGTCTGCGCGACGCATAAGGCCGAGTTTGTGACGGATCAGTGGATGACGGATCTCGCGAATAGGCATGTTAAAAGCTCCGGGGGGCAGGCAAAAAAAGCGGCCTAGATTAATCTAATCCGGGGTGATGTCCTACAGACATTAGTGCACGTTAGTCCATAAATGCTTGATCTGAGCCATGCGGATGCGTACCTTTGCCCGCTTTTCTTGTGCAACCCCCCCTGGAGAGCGTCATGTCTGCTGATCTCGAGCATATCCGTCAAGTCATGCGAGAGGCTGACTGCCTGTACACCGAAGCTGAAGTTGAGGCAGCCATTGCCCGCATTGGCGCGCAGATCACGGCCGAAATGGCCGAGACCAATCCAGTGGTATTTTGTGTGATGAACGGCGGCCTTATTTTTGCCGGCAAGCTGCTCACTCACCTCAAATTCCCGCTTGAGTCGTCTTACCTGCACGCGACCCGCTACCGCAATCAAACCAGCGGTGGCGACCTGTTCTGGAAAGCCAAGCCAGAAGTGTCCTTTATGGACCGTCACGTGCTGATCATCGATGACATCCTTGATGAAGGTCACACGCTGAGCGCGATCGTTGATTTCTGTAAGCACGCGGGCGCCCGTCAGGTGCACACTGCGGTGCTGATCGACAAAGACCACGACCGCAAAGCGAGCCCGGACTTGAAAGCCGACTACGCCGGTCTGCCGTGCATTGACCGTTATATTTTCGGCTACGGCATGGATTACAAAGGTTACTGGCGTAATGCTGCCGGCATTTATGCCGTTAAAGGTATGTAAGCAAGGCTGTTGAAGCTTTCTTGCGGGGGAGCTTCAAACCCTAAGGCACATGGATTAGCCACTTAACGACCTCACACGAGCGTGCTGACATGCTGGCTATCTTCTTTCAGACACTCTCGATTACCGCTCCCGTGTTTGCCATGTTGTTCATGGGCATCGTGCTCAAGCGCGTGGGGTGGATCAACGACAACTTTATCCACACAGCGTCGGCATTGGTGTTCAACGTCACCATGCCGGCGTTGTTGTTTCTGGGCATTGTGCATGCCGATCTCAGGGCCGCCATGCAGCCCAAAGTGCTGGCCTATTTCACGGCGGCTACGCTGCTCAGCTTTGCGTTGGCGTGGGGCTGGGCGATGTGGCGCTGCCCGCGCGAAGACCGTGGCATTTACACCCAAGGCGCTTTTCGCGGCAATAACGGGGTCGTGGGCCTCGCATTGGCTGCCAGCATGTACGGCGACTACGGCATTTCACTGGGTGCGGTACTCGCGGGGCTGGTGATATTGCTGTTCAACACGCTGTCGACCATTGTGCTGGCGGTGTACAGCCCGGTGATCAAGTCCGACCCGTGGAGCATCTGCAAAAGTGTGTTCAAAAACCCGCTGATCATCAGCGTGCTGGCGGCGGTCCCGTTTGCAGTGTTCAAAATACGTCTGCCCGGTTGGCTACAGGCGTCGGGCGAGTACCTGGCGTCAATGACCTTGCCGCTGGCGCTGATTTGCATTGGTGGCACGCTGTCGCTGGTCAGCTTGCGCAAAAGCGGCAACTTGGCGCTGAGTGCGAGCCTGGTCAAAATGATCAGCCTGCCGTTTCTGGCAACGCTGGGTGCATGGCTCTGCGGCTTTCGCGGGCCGGAACTGGGCACCTTGTTTCTCTATTTCGCCAGCCCGACGGCTGCCGCCAGCTATGTCATGGCGCGGGCGGCCAATGGCAATCATGAACTGGCAGCCTCGATTATCGTGATCACTACCTTGATGGCAGCGATCACGACCAATATCGGGATTTTTGTGTTGCAGTGGGGTGGTTGGATTTAGCCTTCGACTGGATCCGTCAGGTTCTTGCACGCAGGTTCGATTTGTTTGGGGGGCCAGGTGGGGTAGGTCTCGGGCAACACCTGAACCGGTGTACTGACCACCAGGCCGTCTGCCATCGTGGCTTCAACATAGGTCGCGCTCCAGCCTTCATCAGGTGTGAGCAGGCTTACGTCCAGGTTTTTACCGGCGGGTAGGTCAAGCTCAGTGGCTTGGTAAGTGATGCCGCAAGGCTGGCGGAAGTCGCGATCATCAGGGTTGTAGGCGCGCCATTGAACCAGTTTGGTCGGGCGTTCAGAGAAGCGCATGGCCAGATTCACGCCTCCAGTGTGTGGCTGTGCATCACTTTTCAAGCTGGGCAATGGGCGCTTTTGTTGCAGGCGGTTGGTAAAACTGATCAGTGAGTTTTCTACAAACGCCTTGATCCCGTAATGGCTGGCATTAGGGGCAACGCGGAGCATTTTTTCGCCGGGCAATGCATCGAAATATAACCGCGCATTGTCTGGCAGGAAAAAGTCATCACTGCTGGCGTTGACGATATATTTCGGAATGCTCAGCCGGTTGTCTTCAGCGCCCGTTGCGTAGAGGAGCGGGTCTTCTATCTGCATCAGCTTTGCAAAATTGTCCGAGTCTAGCTGCTGCGTAATGCTTTCGTGATGGTAGGCGTTGAATGCGAGCGGCCAGCTTTTGCCGTAAGCGTTGAGGGTGTGCTTCAAGATTGCGTGAGTATTGAGGATATCGATCACAAAGGGCGCTATGGCACTCACGCGGGTGTCTGTGAGTGCGGCCATCCAGACCGCCCAGCCTCGTTTGGAGGCTCCCGAAGCGATAAAACGATCAACCTGCCAGGGCTTGAGTTCTTGCTGTGCCAGATCCATGGCTTTAACCAGCGATTGCATCATGGGGATGTGCAGTGAGAGAAACGGCCGGTTTTCAGGTGCTTGTAAAAACAGCTTCCAGCTATGCGCCACGCTGTCGTCTTCACGTCGTGGTATGCCGTCATCGCTGTAGGTCAGGAACTGGTTAGGGACATTGCTGACGGAGATCACGATGGTCTGCGTTTGGCGGGCAATGGTCAGCGCCATGTCTTCGGTAAAGTCTGTAGGCTCTTGCACAGGTTTTTCAGCGGTCGGGATGCGGGTTCCGTTGTTGGCTACCAGCAACGCCTGGCCGGGCATGGCGGCTTCTGGAATGTAAATGTCGACGGTGTGGGTCCAGGTCGCAGGGCTTGTGAAACCATGACCTGTCCATGTCTGGGATTTCAATTCGAAGCGGCGTTTTTCAACCTGGGGGAAAGCCGTCGATTGGATGAACGTATAGTCCAGCGGCTGATTGGCTTCGGCCTGTTGGTAGCAACTCAGAACCTTGTTGAAGTTCTGGCCGCTGTTTTCAAAACAGGTCATTGCGCTATCGGGTGGGGAAGCGTAGCTGCAACCACTGACGAGTATGAAAGGCAGTAGCAGCAAGGCGAGGTTACTGAGTGAAGGCATCGTCGTCTCGTTAAACGCTCGGAACGCGGAGCTCGCGTCGGTTCCAGCCTTTTTACGCGAACTCACTGACGCCTTCTGTCAGACACGTCTAGCTGTTGTGTGGGTTTTGTTGCTTGGCAGGTACGTAAGTGTCGATCACTTCCTGCGCGGCCCGAAAGGCATCAATCGCTGCTGGCACTCCGGCATAGACCGCGCAATGCAGCAGCGCTTCACGGATTTCCTCGACTGTGCAGCCGTTGTTCAAGGCGCCGCGTACGTGGCCTTTGAGCTCTTGCGGGCACTTGAGCGCGGTGAGGGTCGCGAGGGTGATCAGGCTTCGGGTTTTCAACGCTAAGCCGCCACGGTTCCACACGCCCCCCCAGGCGTGCTCGTTGACGAAGTCTTGCAGCGGTTGAGTGAACTCGGTGGCGTTGCCCAGTGCGCGGTCGACAAACTCGTCGCCCATGACCTGGCGGCGCATTTCAATGCCGGATTTCTTAGTGTCCATCGCAAAACTCCTCAGTGTTGTCGACGCCACGCGCGCAGGGTACTGAACAGCAGAAACACCAGCAGCGCCGGCAAGATGTAAAACAGCATCAGGTGTTCGAGCTTGCTTGCCAGCGGCATGCCGGTGGTGAACGACACCACGTGCAATGCATACGCCAGGTACAGCCCCAGAAACAGCAGGCCCTCGGCACGTGTGACGCGGTAGCCGGTGTAGAACACGGGCAGGCACAACACGGCAACGCTCAGCATGACCGGCAAGTCGAAGTCCAGGGCATTGGGCGAGACCGACAGCGGTTCGGGCGCCAATAAAGCAGTAAGGCCCAGTACGCCGAGCAAATTGAAGACGTTGCTGCCGATCACGTTGCCGACGGCAATTTCGCGCTGGCCGCGAAAGGCCGCAATCAGTGAAGTGGCCAGTTCTGGCAAGGAGGTGCTGACGGCAATGATGGTCAGGCCGATGATGCGCTCGGACAGGCCCAGTTCGGTGGCCACTTCGACGGCAGCACCCAGCAGCAGATGCCCGGCGGCGCCCAATAGCAACAGGGCGATGAGCATCAGTACGACGTTGTGTAGCCATGAGGTGCGTGGCCGGTCGTGGCTGACATGGTGGTGGCCGCTGTGGCGCGATTGGCGCAGTAGCAGGCCCAGATAGATCAGCAGGCTGCCAAGCAAGATGGCGCCAGCCAGGCGGTTGAATGGGGTGGTCAATGCCAGTCCGTACACCAGCCCGCTGGCGATGATCATCAGCGGGATGTCCAGGCGCACCAGTTGGCGAGACACGCGCAACGGAATGATCAGCGCAGAGAGCCCGAGTGTGACCAGGATGTTGAAGATGTTGCTACCGATCACGCTACCGACGGCAATGTCCGGGGTATCGTTGAAGGCGGCTTGCAGGCTGACGGTCATCTGGGGGGCGCTGCTGCCGAGCGCAACCACGGTCAAACCGACTAATAAGGGGCGAACCTTTAGATTGGCGGCCATGCGCACGGCGCAAAGCACCAGCAACTCGGCGCCGGCAATCAGCATGACGAGGCCGCAGAGTAATTGCAGCAGGTTCCACGGTGATAAAGCGCTCAAGCCCAAAATAGTGACTCACTCAGTCGGTTAATCACTCAAGCCCCGAACCCGGACTTTGGCGGTGCCGTTGCTCAGCATACCCAACTGTTGGGCTGCCTGGCGTGAAAGATCGATCAGACGGCCACGGGTATGCGGGCCGCGATCATTGACGCGCACCACCACCGATTTGTCGTTGCCCAGGTTGGTGACCCGCACGCGAGTGCCGAATGGAAGATCGCGATGGGCTGCGGTGAGAGCATTTTGATCGAAAGGTTCGCCGCTGGCCGTACGCTTGCCGTGATGCCGAGCGCCGTAATAAGAGGCAACGCCGGTTTCGTCATAGCTGCGAGGGTCTATGTCATGGCTGGCGCAGCCGACGAGCAAGCTGAGCAGGGCGCAGGCGCCGAGTAGCCGCTTCATGAGGGATCCTTTTATTGCTAATCGGGCGCATCTCATCCCAAGGCGCGAATTGCTCGCGATCTCTTAAAAGATCAAAAGATCGCGAGCAAGCTCGCCCCTACGGGGTGAGTTGCGTTGATTTAGCCTTCGAGCTTGCTTTTCAGCAGTTCGTTGACTTGTTGCGGGTTGGCTTTGCCTTTGGACGCTTTCATCGCCTGACCCACGAAGAAGCCAAACATTTTGCCGCGTTTGGCTTCATCCGCCGCGCGGTATTGCTCGACTTGCTCAGCGTTGGCCGCCAACACTTCATCCAGCACCTTTTCAATGGCGCCGCTGTCGGTCACTTGCTTGAGGCCTTGCTTGTCGATGACTTCATCGGCAGTGCCTTCGCCATTGGCCATCGCTTCAAACACGACCTTGGCGATTTTGCCGGAGATGGTGTTGTCCTTGATGCGCAGCAGCATGCCGCCCAGCAGCTCAGCGCTGACCGGCGACTGGTCGATGTCCAGGCCTTGTTTGTTGAGCAGGCTGCCCAACTCAACCATGACCCAGTTAGCCGCCAGTTTGGCGTCGCCGCTGATGCTCACGACATGCTCGAAGTAGTCTGCTTGTTCGCGGCTCGAAGCCAGTACGCTGGCGTCGTAGGCGGACAATCCGAACTGCGACTGGAAGCGCTCGCGTTTTTGCGGTGGCAGTTCTGGCAGGGTGGCGCGCACGTCTTCGATGAACGAGTCTTCGATGACCACTGGCAGCAGGTCCGGGTCGGGGAAGTAACGGTAGTCGTTGGCTTCTTCTTTGCTGCGCATGGCGCGGGTTTCGTCTTTGTTCGGGTCATACAGGCGGGTTTGCTGAATGACCTTGCCGCCGTCTTCGATCAACTCGATCTGGCGCTGTACTTCGCTGTTGATCGCCTTCTCGATAAAGCGGAACGAGTTGACGTTTTTGATCTCGCAGCGGGTGCCGAACTCGGCCTGGCCGACCGGACGTACCGACACGTTGCAGTCGCAGCGCAGCGAGCCTTCAGCCATGTTGCCGTCGCAGATGCCCAGGTAGCGCACCAGCGCGTGCATGGCTTTCACGTAGGCAACCGCTTCTTTGGCGCTGCGCATGTCGGGTTCGGAAACGATTTCAAGCAGAGGCGTGCCGGCACGGTTTAAGTCGATACCGGTGGAGCCGCTGAAGTCTTCGTGCAGGCTTTTGCCCGCATCTTCTTCCAGGTGCGCACGGGTAATGCCGACCCGCTTGACGGTGCCGTCTTCCAGGGTGATGTCCAAATGGCCTTTACCGACGATCGGCAACTCCATCTGGCTGATCTGGTAGCCCTTCGGCAGGTCCGGATAGAAGTAGTTCTTGCGCGCAAACACGTTGTGCTGGCCGATTTCGGCATCAACCGACAGACCGAACATGACGGCCATGCGCACGGCTTCCTGGTTCAGGACCGGCAATACACCCGGCATGCCGAGATCAACCAGGCTGGCCTGGGTGTTCGGCTCAGCGCCAAAGGTGGTGGCGCTACCGGAGAAAATCTTTGATTGGGTGGCGAGCTGGGAGTGAATTTCCAGCCCGATCACAACTTCCCATTGCATATGTTTCTCCTCAGAAGCCGGCAGGTGAGCGCGTGTGCCAGTCAGTGTTCAACTGATACTGGTGAGCGACATTAAGCAAGCGACCTTCCTGGAAGTAAGGCGCAAGCAACTGCACGCCGACTGGCAAGCCATCGACAAAACCGGCTGGCATCGACAGGCCCGGCAGGCCCGCGAGGTTGGCGGTAATGGTGTACACGTCTTCCAGATAGGCAGAAACCGGATCGCTGTTTTTGGCGCCGATTTTCCAGGCCGGGTTAGGCGTGGTTGGGCCGAGGATGATGTCGACTTCGTTGAAGGCTGCCATGAAGTCGTTTTTGATCAGGCGACGGATTTTTTGCGCTTGCAGGTAGTAAGCGTCGTAGTAACCGGCCGAAAGGGCGTAGGCGCCAACCAGAATCCGGCGTTGTACTTCCGGGCCGAAGCCTTCGGCGCGCGAGCGCTTGTACAGGTCGGTCAGGTCTTTCGGGTCTTCACAGCGATGGCCGAAGCGCACGCCGTCAAAACGCGACAGGTTGGAGGATGCCTCGGCTGGCGCGATCACGTAGTACGCAGGAATCGCGTGCTGCATGTTCGGCAGGCTGATGGTCTTGATCACGGCGCCGAGCTTTTCGAGCTCTTTGATGCTGTTGTGCACCAGCTCGGCAATGCGCGGGTCGAGGCCTTCGCTGAAGAACTCGCTCGGCACGCCAATTCGCAGGCCCTTAAGCGAACCATTGAGATCAGCGCTGAAGTCCGGAACCGGTTCGTCGATGCTGGTGGAGTCTTGAGGATCGAAGCCCGCCATGCCTTGTAACAAAATTGCGCAGTCTTCAGCTGTGCGTGCCAACGGACCGCCCTGATCAAGGCTGGAGGCATAAGCGATCATGCCCCAGCGTGAAACACGACCGTACGTCGGTTTCAGGCCCGTGAGGTTAGTCAGGGCTGCCGGTTGGCGAATCGAGCCGCCGGTATCGGTGCCGGTTGCTGCCGGTAACAGACGAGCGGCAACGGCTGCGGCCGAACCGCCCGACGAACCGCCAGGGACGTGCTCAAGGTTCCACGGGTTTTTGACCGCCCCGTAGTAGCTTGATTCGTTGGCCGAGCCCATCGCGAACTCGTCCATGTTGGTCTTGCCCAGGCTGACAGCGCCCGCAGCAGCCAGCTTGGCGACCACGGTGGCGTCGTAAGGTGCCTTGAAGTTGTCGAGCATCTTCGAGCCACAGCTGGTGCGCACGCCTTGGGTGCAAAACAGGTCTTTGTGAGCGATCGGCGCGCCCAGCAATGCGCCGGTTTCACCGTTGGCGCGACGTACGTCAGCGGCCTTGGCCTGCGCTAGCGCAAGGTCTTCGGTGAGGGTGATGAAGCTATTGAGCTGAGGATCGAGCTGCGCGATACGCGCCAGCAAGGTCTTGGTGAGCTCTTCGGAAGAAAACTTTTTATCGGCGAGTCCGCGGGCGATCTCGGCCAGAGTCAATTGATGCATGCAGGCTCTTTCCCTTTACTCGATGACTTTCGGAACCAGATAGAGGCCGTTTTCGACCGCTGGTGCGATGGACTGGTAAGCCTCGCGATGATTGCTTTCAGTCACGACGTCGGCGCGCAGGCGCTGGCTGGCTTCCAGTGGGTGGGCCAGAGGCTCGATGCCGTTGGTATCGACAGCCTGCATCTGATCAATCAGCCCCAGAATGCTATTAAGGGCTTCGGTGGTGCGTGGGATATCGGCATCATTGAGACCCAGACGGGCCAAATGTGCGATTTTTTCCACGTCGGAGCGTTCAAGCGCCATGGGATTCTCCAGTGGAAAACAGGACGGATGCTATCCGTGTGTTAGATTGTCGGAACACTACCGCATTTCTACGGTCATAAGGCCGCGATTGTGGGGGTTGGTGCACGGAAAAGCGGTCAATTTAACATATTGGCGCCTTGCCCAAAATCCCTGTCGTTGTTAGAGTTTGCCGCACTT
>NZ_JBIWEO010000006.1:80948-265793 GCF_044762555.1 Pseudomonas sp. NPDC096917
TTCAAGAAACTGCGTGGCATGTTTTCCAGCGATCTTTCCATCGACCTGGGCACTGCCAACACCCTTATTTACGTGCGTGAGCGCGGTATCGTCCTGAATGAGCCATCAGTTGTGGCTATTCGGACGCACGGTAACCAGAAAAGTGTCGTTGCCGTCGGCACCGAGGCCAAGCGCATGCTCGGCCGTACACCGGGCAACATTGCAGCCATTCGTCCGATGAAGGATGGCGTGATTGCCGACTTCAGTGTCTGCGAAAAGATGTTGCAGTACTTCATCAATAAAGTGCACGAAAACAGCTTTCTGCAGCCAAGCCCTCGGGTTTTGATTTGCGTACCGTGCAAATCGACTCAGGTCGAGCGTCGCGCCATTCGTGAATCGGCACTCGGTGCCGGTGCCCGCGAAGTGTTCCTGATCGAAGAACCCATGGCTGCGGCCATCGGTGCAGGCCTGCCGGTTGAAGAAGCGCGCGGTTCGATGGTGGTCGATATCGGTGGTGGCACCACTGAAATCGCTCTGATCTCCCTGAACGGCGTGGTTTACGCTGAGTCCGTGCGGGTCGGCGGCGATCGTTTCGACGAAGCGATCATCACCTATGTGCGTCGTAACTACGGCAGCCTGATCGGTGAATCCACCGCTGAGCGCATCAAGCAGGAAATCGGCACCGCCTACCCAGGTGGTGAGGTGCGTGAAGTCGACGTACGTGGCCGTAACCTGGCTGAAGGTGTTCCACGTGCTTTCACCCTGAACTCCAATGAAGTGCTTGAGGCTCTGCAAGAGTCGCTGGCAACCATCGTTCAGGCCGTGAAAAGCGCACTGGAGCAGTCTCCACCTGAGCTGGCTTCGGACATCGCCGAGCGCGGTCTGGTACTGACAGGGGGGGGCGCCTTGCTGCGTGACCTCGACAAGTTGCTGTCCCAGGAAACTGGCCTGCCGGTGATTGTTGCCGAAGACCCGCTGACGTGCGTTGCTCGTGGTGGTGGCCGTGCGCTGGAAATGATGGATAAACACACGATGGACCTGCTTTCCAGCGAATAAGATCGTTGGTGCAGTCCTATGGTTATCACCAGAAGGTAGCACTTTGCAGTGCTGCCTTTTGGCGTTTATCTTCTGTCAATCTTCATCCAGGCCGCTTTGACGCCGTATGAATACATTGAACACTTGCCCCGGAGGAGCGGCCTATTAAACCGCTCTTCTCCAAAGGCCCCTCATTGGGCGTGCGCTTTCTAGTGCTGGTCGTGCTATCGGTCGCGCTGATGGTGGTTGATGCCCGCTTTACGTTGCTCAAGCCAGTGCGCAGTCAAATGTCGCTGGTGCTGATGCAGACTTATTGGATTACCGATTTGCCGCAACGCCTGTTTCAGGGGGTTGCCAGCCAATTCGGCAGTCGCACTGAGCTGGTGGCTGAGAACGAGAAACTCAAAACTGAAAACCTTCTGCTTCAAGGCCGTATGCAAAAGCTGGCCGCCTTGACCGAGCAGAACGTTCGCCTGCGCGAGTTGCTGAACTCCTCTGCCTTGGTCAACGAAAAGGTAGAAGTGGCCGAGTTGATCGGTATGGACCCCAATCCCTTTACCCACCGCATCATCATCAACAAGGGTGAGCGCGACGGTGTTGTGCTGGGGCAGCCGGTACTCGATGCCCGCGGGTTGATGGGGCAGGTGGTTGAGCTGATGCCGTACACCTCGCGTGTACTGTTGCTCACCGACACCACCCACAGCATCCCGGTGCAGGTGAACCGCAACGGTCTGCGCGCGATTGCCAGTGGCACGGGTAACCCCGAGCGCCTCGAACTGCGTCACGTGGCCGATACAGCCGACATCAAAGAAGGCGACCTGCTGGTCAGCTCTGGTTTGGGCCAGCGATTCCCGGCCGGTTACCCGGTAGCGACCGTTAAAGAAGTCATTCATGACTCTGGCCAGCCATTTGCCATCGTGCGCGCCGTTCCGACCGCCGCCTTGAACCGCAGCCGCTATCTGTTGCTGGTGTTCAGTGACAGTCGAACCCCGGAAGAGCGCGCCAATGACGCGGCTCAAGCCCAAGAGGCTGAGCAAAAGGGCGAAGCGCCACCGATTGTGCCTGCAACCGTGCCTAAACCAGTCACGCCAGTGCCTGCACCGGCAACTCCGGCTGCCGCCCCGGCGGCGGTGCCTGCCCCGGCTGCGGTTGATCACAAGGTGGTGAAAAAACCAGGTTCTGGCGCAGCCAAGCCGCCAGCCACTGCGCCGGCCACTACTCGGGAGGGGCAATAATGGCGGGTAATCATTCGCACAATGGCTGGATTGTCTGGCTGACATTTGCCATTGGCCTGTTGCTCAGCGTTTCTCCATTGCCGCAGTTCATGGAAGTCCTGCGTCCGTTGTGGCTGGCCTTGTTGCTGGCGTTCTGGGCGTTGGCCTTGCCGCACAAGGTAGGCATGGTCACCGCGTGGTGCCTGGGCCTGACAGAAGACGTGTTATATGGCACTTTGCTTGGTCAGAACGCCTTGATTTTGGCCCTCATCACCTTTTTGGTGTTGTCGCTTCAGCAGCGTTTGCGTACGTTCCCGATGTGGCAGCAAAGCTTGGTCATTCTGGTGATTTTTGGTTTGGCTCAATTGGCGCAGCTATGGCTCAGCGCCTTGACCGGTAATCGTCAGCCAACTCTGGCGCTGGTATTGCCTGCGTTGGTCAGTGCCTTGCTTTGGCCGTGGGTCAGTTACGGGCTGCGTGGGTTGCGCCGACGCTTCAAAATCAATTAATGCAATCGCGAGCCATTTCCTGGTTTGTGCACCTCGACAGGGAGATGTCTTGATGACTCCGCTTTTTCTGGCCTCTGGCTCACCGCGCCGACGCGAGTTACTGACTCAAATCGGCGTGCCGTTCAGTGTGGTCAGTGCCTCGATTGACGAAACCCCTCTCCCTGACGAATCCCCTGTGGCCTATGTTGAGCGCCTGGCGCAAGAAAAGGCCCGGGCCGGGCGTGAGCACCTGCTGACAACGAACCCTGACACCGCATTTTGCGTCTTGGGCGCCGACACGGCCGTGGTGCTGGACGAACAGATTCTCGGCAAGCCGGTCGACGAGGCAGATGCCTTGGCTATGCTCATGGCGTTATCTGGCCGGGAGCACGAAGTATGGACGGCCATTGCCATTATTGAGGCCGAGCGCTGCGAAACCCGAGTGGTGCGCAGCCGGGTCAGTTTTAGAAGCATCAGTCAGCAAGAAGCCGCCCTCTATTGGGCCAGCGGAGAACCGCAGGATAAAGCCGGTGGATACGCCATTCAGGGTTTGGCCGCGGTGTTTGTCGCCGGCCTCAATGGCAGCTATTCCGGCGTTGTGGGGTTGCCCGTCTGCGAAACTGCAGAGCTGCTCGGGCAATTTGGCATACCTTGCTGGCAAAACCTTACCGTGCGCTGAACACCGCGCCCTACGTGACTTGGCACTAATGTGATGACGCCTGAACGAGACCCAGCCATGAGTGAAGAGATCCTGATCAACATCACGCCGATGGAATCGCGCGTGGCGGTGGTAGAGAACGGTGTTCTGCAAGAGGTGCATGTCGAGCGTACCCAGCGCCGTGGCATTGTTGGCAACATTTACAAAGGCAAGGTGGTCAGGGTTTTGCCCGGCATGCAGGCCGCTTTTATCGATATTGGGCTGGACCGTGCAGCCTTTATTCACGCCTCCGAGATTTCCCTGCGTGAAGGTCAGGCCGTTGAGAGCATCAGTGCACTGGTGCACGAAGGTCAGAGTCTGGTGGTGCAAGTCACCAAAGACCCGATTGCCTCAAAGGGCGCGCGCCTGACGACCCAACTGTCGATTCCTTCGCGTTATCTGGTGTACATGCCGCGTACGGCGCATGTCGGCATTTCGCTGAAAATCGAAGACGAGGCCGAACGTGAGCGCCTGAAACAGGTGGTCAGTGACTGCGTGGCGCAAGAAGGCATCAAGGAAGCGGGCGGGTTTATCCTGCGCACGGCAGCCGAAGGGGCCGGGGCGGATGAGATCCTCATGGACATTCGCTACTTGCGCCGCCTGTGGGATCAGATCGGTTTGCAGATCAAAACCGCTGGCGCCCCGAGTGTGATCTACGAAGATTTGGGCCTCGCGCTGCGCACCTTGCGGGATCTGGTCAGCCCCAAGATTGAAAAAATTCGTATCGATTCACGCGAAACCTTCCAGAAGACCACTCAGTTTGTGGCTGAACTGATGCCGGAAATTGCAGACCGTCTCGAGCATTACCCGGGTGAGCGGCCTATTTTCGACCTGTACGGCGTGGAAGGTGAAATCCAGAAAGCGCTGGACCGCAAGGTTCCGCTCAAGTCGGGCGGCTATCTGGTGGTCGATCCGGCAGAAGCCATGACCACCATCGACGTCAATACTGGCGCGTTTGTCGGCCATCGCAACCTTGAAGAAACCATCTTCAAGACCAACCTCGAAGCAGCCACCGCCATTGCCCGGCAACTGCGCCTGCGCAATCTGGGCGGCATCATCATCATCGACTTCATCGACATGGAAGATGAAGAGCACCAGCGTCAGGTGCTTCGCACCCTCGAAAAACAGCTCGAACGCGATCATGCCAAGACCAACATCATCGGGATAACCGAGTTGGGTCTGGTGCAGATGACCCGCAAACGTACCCGTGAAAGCCTGGAGCAAGTGCTGTGCGAACCCTGCGTGTGCTGCCAGGGCCGTGGCAAATTGAAAACCCCTGAAACCATTTGCTACGAAATCTTCCGTGAAATTCTCCGAGAGGCCCGCGCCTATCAAGCCGTTGGCTATCGTGTATTAGCCAGCCAGAGAGTTGTTGATCGTTTGCTGGACGAAGAATCAGGCAACGTTGCAGAACTGGAAGGGTTTATTGGCCGTACGATTCGTTTTCAGGTCGAAACCATGTACTCGCAGGAACAATACGACGTGGTACTGCTCTGAAGTATCTGAAGTCATGCCTGTATGACCGGGGGCTGGATGTATCAGCCCCTCTGACCATCACTATAGGGGCCACCTGACATGGAGCGTCTACCGCGCTTTTTTGCCGCGCTGACCCGCTGGGGATTCGGTCTAGTTGCCTTGGTTCTGGTACTCATGGCGCTGTACGTCAGCCTGGGCCGCGAGCTGACGCCACTGATTGCTGAATACCGCGTAGAAATCCAGACCAAAGCCCGTGATGCCTTGGGCATGCCGTTGACCATCGGCAGCCTCGAAGGCCGATGGAAAGGCATGGCCCCAGTGCTGCTGGCGCATGACGTGATGGTTGGCGAGGGCAACAGTGCCCTGCGTCTGGATGAAGTGCAGGTGGTGCCTGATGTCTGGGCCAGCCTGCTGAATCGCGATATTCGTCTTGCCCATGTGCAACTGGATGGCCTGAACCTGAGCGTGCATCAGGGCCAGGACGGTCACTGGGCGCTTGAAGGCTTGCCCGTACAGGACGACCAGCCGCTTGACCCCGAACAACTGCTGAATCAATTGCAGCGGGTGGCGCGGGTTTCCGTGCTCGACAGTCAAGTCACCCTCGAACCTTACAAACAAGCGCCATTGACCCTGACTTATGTCGGGCTGACGCTGGACGTCGGCGCGTCGGATCAGCGCCTCGATGCACGTTTGACCTTGCCCGATGGGCAGCCTGTTGCGGTCAGCCTCAAGACCCAGGTACAAGCCAGCCGCTGGCGTGATGGCGCGGCCCAGGCTTATGTCAGCCTGCCGCAAAGTGATTGGGCGAAATGGCTGCCCGCCAGTCTGATTCAGCCCTGGAAAGTGTCTGAATTCAAAGCCGGTGGTGAATTTTGGTTCAACTGGGGCAAGGGCACCGTACAAAGCGCGGTTGCGCGCTTGAATGCGCCTAAGTTCAAGGGGGCCTTCGCAGATCGCAACCCCGAGGCGATTGAAAACCTGGCGCTGCATGCCTGGGTGCAGCGCGGCCAGCAGGGTTTCACTGTAGTGCTTGATTCATTGGCGATGAGCCTCGGCGATAAACGTTGGGAAACCCGGATGCAGTTGCAGCAGTTCGCCGCAACGGACGCCGAGCAGGAACGCTGGCACTTGCAGGCCGATCATCTGGACCTCACGCCGATCACGCCTTTGATGGACTCCCTGGCGCCGGTGCCGGAAGCGGTGGCCAAGGTTATTGATCAACTGAGTGTCACCGGCACGTTGCGCAATGTACTGGCTGACTATCGCCCCAATGCCACAGACGATCAAAAAATCAGCTTTGCCGCTAATTTGCAACAAGTCGGTTTCAATGCCACCCACG
Source organism: Pseudomonas sp. NPDC096917 (assembly GCF_044762555.1). Taxonomy (NCBI): domain Bacteria; kingdom Pseudomonadati; phylum Pseudomonadota; class Gammaproteobacteria; order Pseudomonadales; family Pseudomonadaceae; genus Pseudomonas; species Pseudomonas sp. NPDC096917. The sequence goes on from NZ_JBIWEO010000006.1 coordinate 87,177, forward strand.
GTGCACCGGCTGCACGCAACGTCAGTGGTTTGATCAGCGGCGACTTGGGCAAGGGCGAACTGCGACTGGATAGCAAAGACTTTTCACTGCACCTGGACCCGATCTTCGCCAAGCCCTGGCAGTATCAGCAAGCCAACGCCTTGCTCAAATGGACGCTGGACCAGAACCGCTTCACCCTGATCGCGCCCTACATCAAAGTGCTGGGCGAAGAGGGCAAGATTGCCGCCGACTTCTTGATCCGTATCCATATGGATCATTCCGAAGAAGACTACATGGATCTGCGTGTCGGCCTGACCGATGGCGATGGCCGATTCACCCCCAAATACCTGCCCGAAGTGTTGAGCCCGGCGCTTACCCAATGGCTGAGCACTGCGATTATCAAGGGGGCTGTTGAAGAAGGCTTTTTTCAGTATCAGGGCTCGCTCAACCACGATGCCGTCGCCGCGGCGCGCAATATCAGCCTGTTCTTCAAGGTTCACGGCGCCGAACTGGCCTTTCAACCGGGTTGGCCGCATGTGCGCAATGTGTCCGGTGACGTATTTATCGAAGACAGCGGCGTTCGGATCATGGCCAGCAAAGGCCAGTTGCTCGATACCCAGGTGCGCAATGTCGCCGTCAATATTCCCCATGTCCTGAGCGGAAAAGTCAGCCATCTGTTTTTGGATGGGGATTTCGACGGCAGGCTGGGTGATGGTCTGAAAATTTTGCAGGAAGCGCCGATTGGGACCGAGTCGACGTTCGCCGGGTGGCAAGGCGAAGGTTCGCTAAAAGGTCGGGTTGACCTCGACATCCCGCTGGAGAAAAGCGTGGAGCCGAAAATCGTGGTGGACTTCGCCACGGACAAAGCCCGCTTGAAAATCAGCGAGCCCGAGCTGGAGTTGACGCAACTCAAGGGTGATTTTCGCTTTGACAGCGCCAAAGGGTTGAGCGGCAAAGGTATCAGCGCGCGGGCCTTCGATCAGCCGATCACGGCGCAGATTTTTGCTGACGGCAAGCCGGGCAAGATCAGTACCCGACTGGTGGCGAGCGGTCAGGTCGGGGTTAAAAAGCTGACTGACTGGCTCAAGTTCAACCAGCCGATTCCGGTGTCTGGCAATCTGCCTTATCAGTTGCAGCTCACACTGGACGGCGCAGACAGTCAGATGCGTGTCAGTTCCAACCTCAAGGGGGCGGTCATCGACTTGCCCGCACCGTTTGGCCTTGCCGCCAATGAGAGCCGCAACACCGTGTTCCGCATGACGTTGCAAGGGGCTGAGCGCCGTTACTGGTTTGATTACGGTGATCTGGCCAACCTGACCTTTGCTGCACCCAGCGGCAAGTTTGACGAGGGGCGTGGTGAGTTGTTTCTGGGCGATGGCGACCCTGTGCTGCCGACGACCAAAGGTTTGCGTATTCGCGGCGTGCTGTCTGAGCTGGATGTTGCCCCGTGGCAGGCGCTGGTCGAGCGCTATGCCGGCAAAGACCCGGGTGGCAGCGCCAAGCAACTGCTTAGCAGTGCTGATTTCAAGGTGGGCAAGCTCATCGCTTTTGGCACTCAGCTCGACCAGGTGCAACTGCAGATGAGGCGCAGTGCGGCATCTTGGGGGCTACAGATCGACAGCAAACAGGCCACAGGCTCCGTTACGCTGCCCGATGCGAAGAATGCGCCGATAAGAGTGACGATGCAGACCATTCGCCTGCCGGCGCCTGATCCCAAAACAGTCACGGATGTGAACGCTCCGGACCCTCTGGCCTCGGTCGATCCGCGTAAAATCCCGGCGCTGGACATCATCATTCGTCAGCTTTATCAGGGGGCTGATTTGTTGGGTGCCTGGTCGTTGAACATACGGCCGACCAGCCGCGGGATCAATCTCAATAACCTGAGCCTGGGCCTCAAGGGCTTATTGCTGGAAGGCTCGGGCGGTTGGGAAGGCAGCGCGGGTAACAGCAACAGTTGGTACAAAGGCCGTCTGGGCGGTGGCAATCTGGCTAATGTGCTAAAGGGCTGGGGCTTTGCGCCAAGCGTGACCAGTGAGAACTTCCATGTGGACGTCGACGGCAAATGGCCGGGCTCACCGGCCTGGATCGGCCTCAATCGGTTCTCCGGCACACTGGATGCAACGCTGAATAAAGGTCAGTTTGTCGAGGTAGATGGCAGCACCCAAGTCGTGCGTATTTTTGGTCTGCTGAACTTCAACGCCATCGGCCGGCGCCTGCGTCTGGACTTCTCGGATCTATTTGGCAAAGGCTTGAGCTACGACCGGGTCAAGGGATTCCTGAGTGCCAGCAAGGGTGTATACCGCACCACCACGCCGATCCTTATGACGGGGCCGTCGACTAACCTTGAACTCAAGGGCACGTTGAACATGGTCACCGACCAAGTTGACGCCAAGCTGCTGGTGACGCTACCGGTGACCAACAACCTGCCTCTGGCGGCACTGCTGGTGGGTGGGCCGGCGGCCGGTGGGGCCATGTTCTTGCTCAACAAGCTGATCGGTGACCAGGTGTCGCGCTTTGCCAGCGTGCAATACAGCATTCAAGGCCCGTGGAACGAGCCCAAAATCACCTTCGACAAGCCTTTCGAGAAGAACTAGGAGTAGCATGACGCTGGCATCAACCTCTGTAGGGGGGGGCGAAGGGGGCGATCTTTGAAGATCAACAGATTGCAGCCTTCGCCAGCTCCTACGGGGCATCGGTCTAATGTCTATTGGGAGTTCGCATGTCGCTTGCAGTGATTCAAATGGTTAGCCAGAGCGATGTGCTGGCCAATCTGGCTCAGGCCCGGCGCCTGCTGGAAGAGGCCGCCGAACGAGGCGCGCAGCTCGCCGTGTTGCCTGAAAACTTTGCCGCCATGGGGCGACGTGATATTGCCGATATTGGTCGTGCTGAGGCAGTGGGTGAAGGCCCGATTCTGCCATGGTTGAAACAGACCGCTCGCGACCTCAGGTTATGGATAGTGGCGGGCACATTGGCGCTGCCGCCTGCTGGGCAACCGGACGCCAAGGTTAATGCCTGTTCATTGTTGATCAATGCTGACGGCGAGCAGGCCGCCCGATACGACAAGCTGCACCTGTTTGATGTGGATGTCTCTGACAGCCGTGGCCGTTACCGTGAATCCGATGACTATGCGCCAGGATCGCGCGTGGTGGTGGCCGACACGCCGGTTGGCAAGTTGGGCCTGAGCGTTTGCTATGACCTGCGCTTCCCTGAGTTGTACAGCGAGTTGCGGGCAGCCGGGGCTGAGTTGATTACCGCACCGTCGGCCTTTACTGCCGTTACCGGGGCTGCACACTGGGACATTCTGATTCGCGCTCGGGCCATTGAAACTCAGTGTTATGTGCTGGCGGCCGCGCAGGGTGGCGTTCATCCTGGCCCGCGCGAAACTTACGGGCATGCTGCGATTGTCGATCCGTGGGGCCGAGTTTTGGCACAGCAGGCGCAAGGGGAGGGTGTAGTGTTGGCCGAGCGAGACAGTGTCGAACAAGCGGCCATCAGGGCACGCATGCCGGTGGTTGATCATCGGCGATTTTTTTCGCAGGGTGCACAGAAGCACGTTTAAAACCCTTGTTTAGGTTAGATGCATTTTTTGTGGGAGCTGGCATGCCAGCGATCGCTTCACTGCGGTGAAACAATCAGATCGAGTGGTCTGCATCGCCAGCAAGCCGGCTCCCACAGTAATTTTCAGGCCCGTGGGTTCAGCACTCAAAGATGCTGAGGCAGGGGTCAAGACGGAGTGAATATGAGCGAGTTGTTGACCTCAGTCAGCGAACACCTGTTGGCACCGGGCGGTGTCACCATCGAAAGCCTGCAAAGCGTGTTGGGCGACCTGGCCGGACCTGGGATTGATGCGGCAGATTTGTATTTTCAGGGCCAGATTTCCGAATCCTGGGCACTGGAAGATGGCATCGTCAAAGAAGGCAGCTTTAACCTCGACCAAGGGGTTGGCGTACGCGCCCAGTCGGGCGAGAAAACCGGTTTTGCCTACAGCAACGCCATCACGCTGGACGCCTTGGGGCTGGCGGCGCGGGCTGCCCGTTCCATTTCTCGCGCCGGGCAAAACGGCACCGTGCAAGCTTTTACCACGCAAGACGTGGCTCAGTTGTATGCCCCGGACAACCCGCTGGAAGTCATCAGCCGTGCCGAGAAGGTCGAGCTGCTCAAACGCGTCGATGCGGCCACCCGTGCCCTTGATCCGCGTATTCAGCAAGTGACTGTGAGCATGGCCGGGGTTTGGGAGCGCATTCTGGTGGCCTCCACCGACGGCGGCCTGGCTGCTGATGTACGGCCGCTGGTACGTTTCAACGTGAGTGTGATCGTTGAGCAGAATGGCCGTCGCGAGCGCGGCGGTCATGGCGGCGGCGGGCGTACCGACTACCGCTACTTCCTGGCGGACGATCGTGCCATGGGGTATGCCCGTGAGGCGTTGCGCCAGGCGCTGGTCAACCTCGAAGCCGTACCGGCACCTGCGGGCACCATGCCGGTGGTCTTGGGTTCGGGCTGGTCCGGCGTATTGCTGCATGAAGCGGTCGGGCATGGTCTGGAAGGCGACTTCAACCGCAAGGGCAGCTCAGCCTACAGCGGTCGCATGGGCGAAATGGTTGCGTCCAAGCTATGCACTATTGTCGATGACGGTACGTTGGCCGGTCGTCGTGGCTCGTTGAGCGTCGATGACGAAGGCACCCCGACTGAATGCACCACGCTGATTGAAAACGGCGTGCTCAAAGGCTACATGCAAGACAAGCTCAACGCGCGCTTGATGGGCGTTGCGCGTACCGGTAATGGCCGTCGCGAATCGTACGCGCACCTGCCGATGCCACGCATGACCAACACCTACATGCTGGGCGGCGAAAGCGATCCAGCCGAAATCATCGCTTCGGTGAAGAAAGGCATCTATTGCGCGAATCTGGGCGGTGGTCAGGTCGACATTACCAGCGGCAAGTTTGTGTTCTCCACCAGCGAGGCTTACTTGATCGAAGACGGCAAAATCACCCGCCCAGTCAAAGGCGCGACCCTGATTGGCAATGGGCCGGAAGCGATGAGCAAAGTGTCGATGGTCGGTAACGATCTGTCGCTGGACAGTGGCGTAGGCACGTGTGGCAAGGATGGGCAGTCGGTGCCGGTCGGCGTTGGTCAGCCAACCTTGAAGATTGACGCGATTACAGTAGGCGGTACGGGCGGTTGATGGGGGAGTGGGTGGGTTGCAGGGCAACCCACCCGCGTACGAGATTTAACGCAGACCGCGTTGTGTCTCGTCCAACCCACGAATGTACTTGAACAATTTGCGGCTTGAAGCCGGTGCCTTGTTATGAGCCAGTTCGTGTTTGGCCTGACGTATGATCGAGCGCATTTGCTGGCGATCAGCCTCAGGAAACTCGGCAACAAACTTTTCCAGTACCGCGTCGTCGCCTTCGATCAGGCGATCACGCCAGCGTTCGAGGTTGTGGAAACGTTCGTTGTATTGGCGAGAAGAGGCATCGACTTGATCGATCAACGCAAGAATTTCGTCAAGCGGTTGATCGCGCATCAGTTTGCCGATGAACATCATATGGCGCTTGCGCGCAATGTGAGCCGTGTGTTTTGGAGCATCTGCCAGAGCCTTGCGCATTGCGTCAGTCAAAGGCATTTTGTTCAGCAAATCAGGCTTGAGAGTCGTGAGACGCTCGCCCAGATCAACCAGAGCATGCAGCTCTTTTTTGACCTGTGTTTTGCTTTTTTCGCCGTCGAAGGCGTCGTCGTAAGAATCAACCATGGTGGCAGTCCGCAAAGAAACGCCGCCATGATAACCAGTCGGGGGCCGCTTGTCCGGCCCGGTCGCTCGGCGGCCCTACCGAAAACAGAATTTGAGTGGAGAAAACCATGAGTGCAGTACAAAGCGTCGGCCCGCAGGCCTTGCCAGCACTGCAGCAGCAGGTCGAGCAAATCATCGCCGAAGCCAAGCGCCAGGGGGCCAGCGCCTGTGAAGTTGCCGTGTCGCTGGAGCAGGGCCTGTCGACCTCTGTACGTCAGCGCGAAGTTGAAACCGTTGAGTTCAATCGTGACCAGGGTTTTGGCATCACGCTGTATGTGGGTCAGCGCAAAGGCTCGGCCAGCACCTCGGCCACCGGCCCAGACGCGATTCGCGAAACGGTTGCCGCAGCCTTGGCGATTGCCAGGCACACTTCCGAAGACGAAAGCTCGGGCCTGGCCGATGCCAGCCTGATGGCGCGCGATCTCAAGGATTTTGATGTGTTCCACACGTGGGACATCACCCCGGAACAGGCCATCGAAAAAGCACTGGCGTGTGAAGCAGCCGCTTTTGACGCTGACAGCCGAATCAAAAACGCAGATGGCACCACGCTTAGCACGCATCAAGGTTGCCGCGTGTACGGCAACAGCAACGGCTTTATCGGCGGTTCGGCGTCGACCCGCCACAGCCTGAGCTGCGTGATGATCGCTGAAGGCGACGGCCAAATGCAACGTGACTACTGGTATGACGTTAATTGCCAGGGTGAATTGCTGATGGACGCGGCCAGCATTGGCCAGCGTGCGGCTGAGCGTGCGGCTCGTCGTCTGGGCTCACGCCCGGTGCCAACCTGCGAAGTTCCGGTGTTGTTTTCTGCGGAACTGGCGGGTGGGTTGTTCGGCGGCCTTTTGGGCGCGATTTCGGGTGGCAACCTGTACCGCAAATCGTCCTTCTTGCTGGATGCATTGGGGCAACAGATTTTCCCTGAGTGGCTGACACTGGATGAGCGTCCGCACCTGATGCGCGCCATGGGCAGTTCGTCATTCGACAACGATGGTCTGGCCACCTATGCCAAACCGTTCATCAAAGACGGCGAACTGGTGTCCTACATTCTCAGTACTTACTCGGGTCGCAAACTGGGCCTGCCCAGCACCGCCAACGCGGGCGGCGTGCACAACCTGTTCGTGACCCATGGCGATGAAGACCAGGCCGCATTGATCCGTCGCATGGGGCGAGGCTTGTTCGTGACCGAGTTGATGGGGAGCGGCCTGAATATGGTGACGGGCGATTACTCCCGGGGGGCGGCGGGTTTCTGGGTCGAAAATGGCGAGATCCAGTTCCCGGTTCAAGAAGTCACCATCGCGGGCAACATGCGCGACATGTTCAAACAGATCGTTGCCGTGGGTAATGACCTGGAACTGCGCAGCAACATTCGCACCGGCTCCGTGCTGATCGAACGCATGATGGTGGCGGGCAGCTAAGCCTCTTCAGCGCGACACCAAGGCGTATCCCTGTTGAGGGATACGCCTTTTTTGTGCGCGGTCCAATTGCCGCGGGGACTTTGGTCCTGCACCTGTTTTAGCGTGCACTGACACTGAAACGGTAGGAGCAAGCTCGCGCCTGCAAGATCTTTGCTCGCTAATGGGCAAAACGGGCTCTGCACCTTAAGTAGGCTTGTTTTGATAATCAATATCGCTTAATAATGAATCTCATTATCGAGCGAGCCTAGATCATGAGTTCAGCCTTGCATGAAGGCCCCTATCTGGAAAGCTGGCGCTGGATGAGCCGTCAGATCCGTTGTGGGCTTGCGCCAGACGAGCCTCGTCTGATTGAGCATTACCTTACCGAAGGCCGCTATCTTGCCGGTTGCACGGCGACCTCCTCGTGGAAGATTGCTGTCACCTCGTTCCGCCTGTTGCTGGATACGGCGTCCGATACGGCCTTGCCCTGGCAGTGGCGCACCCTGTGCCTGGACCATGCGTGGCGGCCGCTGCGCGACATGGAAAATCAAGCCCTGTGCAAGTGCCGCCTCAAGCGCTGGCAAAGCTGTGCCTGGCAATTGGCGACCTGCGAACTTGAACCATCAATTTCTTTAACAGAACTGCTGCAAGGATTTCCTGATGAGTAATACGCGTATCGAACGTGACAGCATGGGTGAATTGCACGTCCCTGAGGCGGCGCTGTATGGCGCACAAACTCAACGTGCAGTCGATAACTTCCCGATCAGTCATCAACGTATGCCTGCGCAATTCATTCGCGCACTGATTCTGGCCAAGGCTGCTGCCGCCAAGGCCAACGTTGAGCTCAAACAAATCAGCGAAGCGCAGGGCAGTGCCATCGTCGAGGCCACGCAGATCCTGCTGGCGGGCGATTTCATGGAGCACTTTCCGGTGGATATTTTCCAGACGGGTTCGGGCACCAGTTCCAACATGAACGCCAACGAAGTGATCGCCACCCTGGCGACGCGGGTGCTGGGTGAAGTGGTCAACCCTAACGATCACGTCAACTGCGGGCAAAGCAGTAACGACATCATTCCCACCACGATCCATGTCAGCGCCGCCTTGGGGCTGCATGAGGAACTGCTGCCAGCGCTTACGCATCTGGTGCAGGTGATCGAACACAAGGCCGAGCAGGTTCACGTCTACGTTAAAACAGGCCGTACGCACTTGATGGACGCCATGCCGGTACGCATGAGCCAAGTGCTCAATGGCTGGGCGCAGCAACTCAAAGCCAATATCGAACACCTGCACAACCTGCAACCGGCACTGCAATCTCTGGCCCAGGGCGGTACCGCTGTCGGTACGGGGATCAACGCGCACCCACAGTTCGCCGGGCTGTTCAATCAACAGCTCAGTGCGATGACCCATGTCAAATTCACACCCGGCAAAGATCTGTTTGCCTTGATCGGCTCGCAGGACACGGCGGTTTCTGTGTCGGGCCAACTTAAAGCGACGGCCGTGTCGTTGATGAAAATCGCCAATGACCTGCGCTGGATGAACTCCGGCCCGCTTGCAGGCCTGGGCGAAATTGAACTGCAAGCCTTGCAGCCGGGCTCTTCGATCATGCCGGGCAAAGTCAATCCGGTGATCCCGGAAGCCACGGCGATGGTGGCCGCTCAGGTGATCGGCAATGACACGGTGATCACCATCGCTGGCCAGTCGGGCAACTTTGAGTTGAACGTGATGCTGCCGGTCATTGCGCAAAACCTGCTAAGCAGCATTGAACTGCTGGCCAATTCCAGCCGCCTGCTGGCCGACAAGGCCATTGCCAGCTTTAAGGTCAACGAGGCCAAACTCAAGGAAGCACTGTCGCGTAATCCGATTCTGGTGACGGCCCTGAACCCGATCATCGGCTACCAGAAAGCCGCCGAGATCGCTAAGACCGCCTACCGACAGGGGCGTCCGGTGATTGATGTCGCCCTTGAATACACCGACTTGCCGCGCAGCCAGCTTGAGGTCTTGCTCGACCCCGAGAAACTGACCGCTGGCGGCGTTTAACTTACCGACCTAAACACTGCTTTGGAGGTTCACATGGAGCACTGGAAACGCACGATCGAAAGAGCCAATCGCTGTTTCGCTGAGGGCGAGCTGGTCGATGCCCGAGAACACTACTTGCAGGCGCTGGCGCTCGCGCAAGTGCTGTTCGAGCGCTGGAGTGATGCCGACGAAGCAGTGGCGGCCTGCGTCATTTCACACCACAACCTGGCGGATCTGCATTTGTGCCTTAACCAGCCGGAGGAGAGCGTTGAGTACCTCTATGCGATTCACCAGCGTTTGCTGCAAACCATACACAACACTCGCCTGACGCCCGCACTGCGGGAAGCGGCATTGCGTCAGAGCAGTAAAACCTATGTGGAGCTTTTGAACTTCATCAGCGAGCACGGCGAATACCCGCGCTCCAACCTGTTGCTCAAAAGCACCGTGGCTCAATCGAGCCGCGAGTTCTCAACGGTCAGCGGCCATCACTCAGGAGTACATTGATATGACTTACACCTTGCCTGCTTTGCCTTATGCCTACGACGCGCTTGAGCCGCATATTGATGCGCAGACCATGGAAATTCACTACACCAAGCACCATCAGACCTACATCAATAACCTCAATGCCGCAGTCGATGGTACCGAGTGGGCGCAATGGCCGGTCGATAAACTGGTCGCCAGCGTCCATCAGTTACCTGAGCAACTGCGTGCCGCTGTGATCAACCAGGGCGGCGGGCATGCCAACCATTCGCTGTTTTGGGAAGTCATGAGCCCCCAAGGGGGTGGTCAGCCTGAAGGTGCATTGGCCAAGGCGATTGATGAGCAACTGGGTGGCCTGGATACCTTCAAGGAAAACTTCACCAAGGCAGCTTTAACCCGTTTTGGCAGCGGTTGGGCCTGGCTCAGTGTGACGCCGGACAAACAGTTGGTGGTTCAAAGCAGTGGTAACCAGGACAGCCCGCTGATGAGCGGCAATACTCCGATTTTGGGGTTGGACGTGTGGGAGCACGCCTATTACCTGCGTTATCAGAATCGCCGCCCGGAATACATTAATGCATTTTATAACGTGATTAATTGGCCGGAAGTAGCAAAACGCTATCATTCTGCGATTGCCTAAGCCTACCCACAAGGATTCAGGCAGATTATGGGCTCGCAAATTTTAGCGGTCGGTGGCGTGCGAATGTTTCGCTATGCGCTGGGCACGCTCTTGCTATTGGCAGGCACCGCCCTGCTAGTGGCTAAGGGCCTGGTCTGGCTGGACCTTGAGCCGAGACTGTTGCGGGCATTGCAAGGCGGTGCGCTATGCGCGTTGGGTACCGCCTTGGGTGCTGTGCCGGTGTTGGTTATCCGAAAAATGCCAATAGCGCTCAGCGACAGCTTGCTGGGTTTTGGGGCAGGCGTCATGTTGGCAGCCACGGCGTTCTCGCTGATTGTGCCGGGTATTGCGGCGGCTCAACATCTCGGTCTGTCGCCCTGGGCTTCAAGCTGTCTGGTCAGTACGGGCATTCTGCTGGGGGCTTTGAGCCTGTTTCTGGTCGATCGAAAGGTCTCTGGAGTCGGGCCGGAAATCTTTGTCAGCCGCCCTGGCGAGCCGGTGATTGCGCCTCGTATTTGGCTGTTTGTGTTCGCCATTGTGGCGCACAACATCCCGGAAGGGATGGCGGTCGGGGTTTCGGCGGGTGGTGGCATGCCAGACGCCGATAGCCTGGCGATGGGCATTGCATTGCAGGATGTGCCCGAAGGACTGGTGATTGCTTTGGTGCTGGCGGGTGCTGGCATGTCGCGGGTCAAGGCGTTCTTGATTGGCGCCGCATCGGGCTTGGTCGAACCAGTATTTGCGTTGCTCTGTGCCTGGCTGGTCAATTTGGCAGAAGTGCTATTGCCGTTGGGGCTGGCTTTGGCGGCAGGGGCGATGTTGCTGGTGGTGACACAAGAAGTCATTCCCGAGTCGCGGCGCAATGGCCACGAAAAGCTGGCTAGCCTGGGGTTGTGTCTCGGCTTCTGCTTGATGATGGTGATGGACACTGCATTGGGCTGAGCTGATCCCTTTAGTCGCTGGCGCAGGCTGTGATCGGACGCTAAGCGCTCGTGATCTTCGGAGCAGTGAAGGTGCTTCGGCCCTTATCGCAGCCTGCGGCAGCGACTACAGAGTTTGTTGGCTTACTCACCCTCATCGAAGTAGTTGTTGATGAGCTTGACCAGTGCATCCAGTGCTTCCTGCTCTTGCTCACCCTCGGTCTTCAAATGAATTTTAGTGCCCTTGCCAGCGGCGAGCATCATCATGGCCATGATGCTCTTGCCGTCGACCATTGACTCGGGTGTACGGCCTGCCCTTATCTGACAAGGAAATTGGCCTGCGATACCGACGAACTTTGCAGATGCCCGGGCGTGCAAACCCAGTTTGTTGATGATTTCGATTTCCAGAGCAGGCATCGCGGGGGTGATCCTTTCAAGTAAGGTCGCGGTGGCGAACCTGGACGTTCTTCAGAGTTTCTTGCAGGCATTTGCCGAGGCGTTCGGTCAGGTACACCGAACGGTGATGGCCGCCCGTGCACCCAATGCCGATGGTGACGTACGCGCGGTTGCTGGCAGCAAAGCGGGGTAGCCATTTAAGCAGGTAGCTGGAGATGTCCTGAAACATCTCTTCGACATCTGGCTGTGCGGCCAGATAGTCGGCGACCGGTTGATCCAGCCCGGATTGCTCACGCAACTCAGGCTTCCAATATGGATTGGGTAGGCAGCGCACATCAAACACCAGGTCGGCGTCCACCGGCATGCCGCGCTTGAAGCCAAACGACTCAACCAGAAAGGCAGTGCCAGGCTCAGGCTTGTTCAGCAGGCGCAATTTAATGGTGTCGCGCAACTGATACAGGTTCAGGTTGGTGGTGTTGATGGTCAGGTCGGCCAGGTCGGCAATCGATCCGAGCAACTGTGTTTCGTCGCGTATGGCTTCGGCCAATGATCGACTGGCACTGCTCAATGGGTGACGCCGACGGGTTTCCGAGAAGCGCTTGAGCAGGGTTTCTTCGTCTGCATCCAGATACAGGACATCGCACTGGATGTGGCGATTGCGCACTTCTTCAAGCAATTGCGGAAAGCGTGACAAATGACTGGGCAGGTTACGTGCATCGATCGAGACAGCCACCAGCGGTTGCGCCAATTCGGTATGAATCAGCGCGCGTTCTGCCAGTTCTGGCAGCAATCCGGCAGGCAGGTTATCGATGCAGTAAAAACCGTTGTCTTCGAGGACGGCCAGGGCAGTGCTTTTACCGGAGCCGGAGCGTCCGCTGACAATGACTAAGCGCATGATTAATGACCGTTCTGTACGTCCAGAACAACCTGATACAACGCTTGGTTGCTAGATGCTTCGCGCAGTCTTTCGCGCACTTCTTTACGATCGAGCATGCTGGCAATCTGCCGGAGCAGTTCCAGGTGTGCGTCGGTTGCCGCTTCTGGCACCAGCAAAACGAAGAGCAGGTCGACCGGCGCGCCATCGATGGCGTCGAAATCTATGGGAGCATCCAGGTGCAGCAAGGCGCTAACGGGCGACTTGCAACCCTTGAGGCGGCAATGAGGGATGGCGATGCCGTTACCAAAACCGGTGGAACCCAGTTTTTCACGGGCGATCAGGGCTTCAAAAACATCTTGCTGTTCCAGATCAGGTACTTCGCGGCTGATCAGGTTGGCAATTTGCTCGAGCGCTTTCTTTTTACTGCCGCCCGGCGCGTTCACCAGGGAACGGCCGGGGGTCAGGATATTTTCAAGTTGAATCATGGGTAGGGAGTATTAACGACCCGTAGCGCCCTGAAGCAGGCTTTGGGTCTTTTCCTTATGCTTTTTCAGTTGGCGATCAAGCTTCTCGTAGAGGTTGTCGATGGCGGTGTACATGTTTTCATGAACAGCATTACCGACAACCTCTCCACCGTGAATATTGAGAGTAGCCTCGATTTTCTGCTGAAGTTTTTCAACAGAAAGAATCACCTGCACGTTGGTGATTTTGTCGAAGTGGCGCTCCAGTCGTGCGAATTTGTCATTGATCGAGTCGCGCAGCGCTTGGGTGACTTCCAGATGTTGTCCACTGATGTTGACTTGCATACAGTTTCTCCTTCTGTTGCCATTGCATAAAGTGACAGGCTGAGCAGCCTGCCACTGAAACGCTGTGGCCCGTGGCTTACATCAAACGCTTCCGCTCGCTTGAAGGCGCGATCCCGAGGGATTCGCGGTACTTGGCTACGGTGCGACGGGCCACCTGAATACCTTGTGCCTCCAGTAAACCAGCGATCTTGCTGTCACTCAACGGCTTTTTCTGATTTTCAGCCGCGACCAGTTTTTTGATGATGGCGCGGATCGCTGTGGACGAGCATTCCCCCCCTTCAGAGGTGCTGACGTGACTCGAAAAAAAGTACTTCAATTCATAAATACCGCGCGGGGTATGCATGAACTTCTGGGTGGTCACCCGTGAAATGGTCGATTCGTGCATGCCGACGGCTTCTGCAATGTCATGCAGGACCAGCGGTTTCATCGCCTCGTCACCATATTCCAGAAAACCACGCTGATGCTCGACGATTTGGGTCGCCACTTTCATCAGTGTCTCATTGCGGCTCTGCAGGCTTTTGATGAACCAGCGAGCTTCTTGCAACTGGTTGCGCATGAAGGTGTTGTCGGCGCTGGTATCAGCTCGGCGTACGAAACCTGCGTATTGCGGGTTGACCCGCAGGCGCGGCACCGACTCCTGGTTCAATTCCACCAGCCAGCGCTCGTTGTCCTTGCGCACGATGACGTCAGGAACGACGTACTCGGCTTCGCTGGACTCGATTTGCGAGCCAGGACGCGGGTTCAGGCTTTGTACCAGCTCGATGACCTGGCGCAGCTCGTCTTCCTTGAGCTTCATGCGGCGCATCAACTGGCTGTAGTCGCGGGCGCCCAGCAGATCGATGTAATCGGTCACCAAGCGCTTAGCTTCGTTAAGCCAAGGTGTTTTCGCGGGCAGTTGGCGCAATTGCAGCAGCAGGCACTCGCCCAGATTGCGCGCACCAATGCCGGCCGGTTCGAATTGCTGAATGCGGTGCAGAACGGCTTCGATCTCGTCGAGTTCGATGTCCAGTTCTGGATCAAAGGCTTCCAGGATCTCTTCGAGCGTTTCGTCGAGGTAGCCCTGATTGTTGATGCAGTCGATGAGTGTTACGCCGATCAGTCGATCGGTGTCTGACATTGGCGCGAGGTTCAATTGCCACAGCAGATGGCTTTGCAGGCTTTCACCAGCAGAGGTGCGGGTAGTGAAGTCCCACTCGTCATCATCGCTGCTTGGCAAGCTGCTGGCGCTGGTCTGGTAGATGTCTTCCCAGGCAGTGTCGACAGGTAGATCGTTAGGGATGCGCTCGTTCCAATCGCCTTCTTCCAGGTTATCCACAGTCGGCGCGGATTCTTGGTAAGAAGGTTCCGGAATGTCGTTACTGGGTTTTTGCTCAATGTTGTCTGCCAGGGGATCAGCATTATCGAAGTCGTCGCCATCTTCCTGGCGTTCGAGCATCGGATTGGATTCCAGGGCCTCCTGGATTTCCTGTTGCAGGTCCAGGGTCGACAATTGGAGCAGACGGATGGCTTGTTGCAGCTGAGGTGTCATTGTCAGCTGCTGGCCCATTCTCAGGACTAGCGATGGTTTCATGGCAGGGGCTTAACACCTTATTCGCCGGCGCACATGGCGCCATCCACTACAAGGGCGCGTGAGCGCCAAACATAAGCAAATTATATGCCTGTAACCGGTGCGTTTGCCTAGGGGGCATTTTTAATAAGTTTGTGTTATGGCCGATAACGGCGTGAGTGCGGACCCTGAAAGACGCGGCAATGCATGCGATTGCTCAATGCTTCAGGGCCCGCTCTCCCGTGGGTTTAGAGGCGGAACTCGTGACCCAGGTACACTTCTCTCACCAACTCGTTGGCAAGAATCGTTTCAGCATCGCCTTCAGCGATCAGTTGACCGTCGTTGACGATATAAGCCGTTTCGCAGATGTCGAGGGTTTCACGGACGTTGTGATCTGTGATCAGCACGCCAATGCCCTTGGCTTTGAGGTGATGAATAATTTGCTTGATGTCGCCCACGGAGATGGGGTCAACGCCTGCAAACGGTTCATCGAGCAAGATGAACTTGGGGTTGGTGGCCAATGCGCGGGCAATTTCTACCCGGCGACGCTCACCACCGGACAAGCTCATGCCGAGGCTGTCGCGGATGTGGTTGATATGGAACTCCTGCAGCAGGCTTTCCAGTTCTTTGCGACGACCGGCCTTGTCGAGTTCGTGGCGCGTTTCGAGAATCGCCATGATGTTATCGGCCACCGACAGCTTGCGAAAAATCGAGGCTTCTTGTGGCAGGTAGCCGATGCCGGCTCGCGCGCGGCCATGCATAGGTTGGTGGCTGACGTCCAGATCGTCGATCAGCACTCGACCTTGATCAGCCTGAACCAGGCCCACGATCATGTAGAAACAGGTGGTTTTACCCGCACCGTTTGGGCCGAGCAAGCCAACGATTTGCCCGCTGTCGATCGACAGGCTCACGTCACGTACCACTTGGCGACTCTTGTAGCTTTTAGCTAAATGCTGGGCTTTAAGAGTTGCCATTACTGGGCCTTCTGCTGGTCGGTTTTCTTCTTCGGCTGAATCACCATGTCAATGCGTGGACGAGGTGCGGTGACACTTGTGCCATTGGCTCGGCCGGCATTGGCAACTTGTTTGACGGTGTCGTAGACGATCTTCTCGCCCTCGGTCGTGTTGCCGTCATTGATGACTTTGGCCTTGTCGATCAGCACGATGCGGTTTTGCGGCGCATGGTATTGAATCGTCACGGCATACGCCTGAACCGGTTTAGGGTCAGTCGCTTTTTGCAGTTGCTCGAAGTAAGCCAGATTACCTACCGATGTCACCACGTCGATTTCGCCCGCAGCATTGCGGGTAATGGTGACGGTGTTGCCGGTAATTTTCATTGACCCCTGGGTGATGATGACATCGCCCTTGTAGGTGGCGACGCCTTGTTTGTCATCCAGTTGGGCTTCGTTGGCCTGAATACGGATAGGCTGTTCATTATCATTTGGCAGAGCCCAGGCGCTCACGCTTCCCAGTGCTGCGCTCAAGCTGAGCAATAAAGGGAGGGTTTTAACGAGACTCATACTGTCCTCTTACGTTGGACAGCAGGTCCATCCTGCCGTCTTTCAAATATGCTTTCATGCCCTTGCCAGTCGTCACACCACCAGCGCCGTCGATTCTAACGTCTCGATCAGTCTGCGCATATTGCTTCTGCGGGAATACAGTCATACGGGTACTGGTAATAATCGTAGTGCGGTTTTTTTCGTCTGTACGGGCAACGCGCACAGAGTCGATCAATTCGACCTGGCTGCCGTCTGGATTGACTTCGCCGCGTTCGCTCTGCACGTGCCAAGGGTAGGTCGTGCCGCGATACATTTGCAGGTCAGGCTTGGTCAGCAATGTGACTTCAGATGCCTTCAAATGTTCGACCTTGTCTGATGTCATTTCATATTGCAGCTTGCCGTCCGGCAAATACTGCAGGCTATGCGCATTGATTGCGTAATAGTCGATAGCGGTTTCGTCGACGGCCGTTGCGGGCTGGTCGAGAAAACGTTCCGGGCTGATATTCCAGTAGCCAACTGCCGCAAAAAGCGCGGCAATGACTGTGAATAACAGAATTTTACGAATTTTTTTACTCAGCATGGAAAGCTCTATAGGTAGGCGGCGTGGGCTGCATCCAGGTGGCCTTGGGCGCGCAGGATAAGCTCGCAAAACTCGCGGGCAGCACCTTCGCCGCCGCGTGCCTGGGTAACTCCATGGGCGTGTTCACGAACAAAGCTGGCAGCATTGGCTACCGCCATGCCCAGACCGACACGGCGAATAACCGGCAAGTCGGGCAGGTCATCGCCCAAATAGGCGACCTGCTCATAGCTTAGGCCGAGTTGGCCGAGAAGCTCGTCCAATACCACCAATTTATCTTCACGGCCCTGATAAAGATGCGGGATGCCCAGATTTTGCGCGCGGCGTTCGACCACAGGGGTCTTGCGACCGCTGATGATTGCTGTTTGCACGCCAGCGGCCATCAGCATCTTGATACCTTGGCCGTCTAGGGTATTAAAGGTCTTGAATTCGCTGCCGTCTTCGAGGAAGTACAGGCGGCCGTCGGTCAGAACACCGTCGACGTCGAAAATCGCCAGTTTAATGTCTTTGCCGCGTTTAAGCAGTTCATGGGTCATTACATGACTCCTGCGCGCAATAAGTCGTGCATGTTCAAGGCGCCAACCGGGCGGTCTTCCTCGTCGACAACGACCAGCGCGCTGATTTTGTGGTCTTCCATGATTTTCAAGGCCTGGGCCGCAAGCATCTCGGCCCTGGCCGTTTTGCCATGCGGTGTCATGACTGAATCAATGGTTGCATTGCGGATGTCAATTTCACGATCCAGGGTGCGGCGCAGGTCGCCGTCGGTAAAGATCCCGGCCAGTCGACCGTCTTCTTCTACGATGACCGTCATGCCCAGACTTTTGTGGGTCATTTCCATCAAGGCTTCTTTAAGCGAGGTGCCGCGTACCACTTTCGGCAATTCATCGCCCGAATGCATGACGTTCTCGACCTTCAGCAACAGGCGGCGGCCCAGGGCGCCACCTGGGTGCGAGAAGGCAAAGTCTTCAGCGGTAAAGCCGCGAGCGTTAAGCAGTGCCACGGCCAGGGCATCGCCCATGACCAGAGCTGCGGTGGTGGAGGAGGTCGGCGCCAGGTTTAGCGGACAGGCCTCGTGGTCGACATGAACATTGAGGTTCACTTCGGCGGCTTTTGCCAGTGTCGAGTTCGGGTTGCCGGTCACG
Source organism: Pseudomonas sp. NPDC096917 (assembly GCF_044762555.1). Lineage (NCBI taxonomy): Bacteria > Pseudomonadati > Pseudomonadota > Gammaproteobacteria > Pseudomonadales > Pseudomonadaceae > Pseudomonas > Pseudomonas sp. NPDC096917. The sequence continues at coordinate 105,212 of NZ_JBIWEO010000006.1, forward strand.
CTGATCAGTTTAATACCCAGGCGCTTGATCAATGGCAAAAGGGTTACGATTTCAGCCGTTGTTCCGGAGTTGGACAGGGCAAGGATGATGTCATCGCGAGTGATCATGCCCATGTCACCATGGCTGGCTTCAGCAGGATGAACAAAAAAGGCCGTTGTGCCGGTGCTGGCCAGGGTGGCGGCAATTTTGTTGCCTACATGGCCCGATTTGCCCATGCCGACCACGACTACTCGGCCCTTGCTTGCCAGAATCATCTCGCAAGCGCGCACAAAATCAGCGTCGATACGAGTCAGCAAACCTTCTACGGCTTCCAGTTCGAGGCGGATGGTGCGTTGACCAGATTGAATCAAGTCGCTGGATTGGCTCATGTTTAAGGTCGGGTAGCCTGAGAAAAGGCAGAGATTATAGCGGTTATGCGCAATTCCCTCACGCTTGATCGTCGTCCTTTGTTGCCTCAAGTAACAAGGTGCTATTGGGCTTGTGGATAAATCGACTTTATTTAACTGTCAGTAACCTGCGAGGGCACTCCTTCGGCCTTGGGCGGTCTGTATCAGCAGTGGTATAGTTCGCCGCCAGTTCGGCCCGCTCAGGAAACGCGTGCTTCCCAATCAGAAGCTTGGTGTCCGGGTGAGAGGCAGAAGCTGCATCGCAAGGAGTTTAGATGAGCGCCGATAACGCCTACGCGGTCGAGCTGAAGGGGGTTTCCTTCAAGCGCGGTACGCGCAGCATCTTCAATAATGTCGATATTCGAATTCCGCGTGGCAAAGTCACGGGAATCATGGGCCCGTCCGGCTGCGGCAAGACTACCCTTTTACGTTTGATGGGAATGCAACTGCGTCCCAGCAACGGCGAAGTGTGGGTCAACGGCCAGAATCTGCCGACCTTGTCGCGCAGTGATCTGTTCGATGCTCGCAAGCACATGGGGGTGTTGTTTCAGAGCGGAGCCTTGTTCACCGACCTGGATGTGTTCGAAAACGTAGCGTTCCCGCTGCGCGTTCACACTCAACTGCCCGAAGAGATGATTCGTGACATCGTTCTGCTTAAGTTGCAGGCGGTGGGGTTGCGTGGGGCAATCAACCTGATGCCTGACGAGCTGTCGGGGGGCATGAAGCGTCGTGTGGCGTTGGCGCGAGCGATTGCCCTTGACCCGCAAATCCTGATGTATGACGAGCCCTTTGTGGGACAAGACCCCATTGCCATGGGAGTGCTGGTGCGGCTGATCCGCCTGCTCAACGACGCGTTGGGCATCACCAGTATCGTGGTTTCCCACGATTTGGCTGAAACAGCGAGTATTTCCGACTATTTATATGTCGTCGGTGATGGTCAGGTGTTGGGGCAGGGCACGCCAGAAGAGCTGATGAATGCCGATAACCCGCGCATACGCCAGTTCATGACCGGCGATCCGGATGGCCCGGTTCCGTTCCATTTCCCGGCGTCAGACTACCGAACCGATCTTCTGGGGAAGCGTTGATGCCCAAAAAATCAATTATTGATCGTGTCGGATTGTTCGGCCGAGCCGGGATCGACATGGTCTCGGTGCTGGGGCGTTCGACGATCTTCCTGTTTCACGCATTGCTGGGGCGTGGTGGCATTGGCGGTGGGTTTGGGCTGCTGATCAAGCAACTGCACTCTGTCGGTGTCATGTCGCTGGTGATTATTGTGGTGTCCGGGGTGTTCATCGGCATGGTGCTGGCGCTGCAAGGCTTCAGTATCTTGTCCAGTTATGGCTCCGAACAGGCCGTTGGACAAATGGTTGCCCTGACCCTGTTGCGGGAACTGGGGCCGGTTGTGACGGCTCTATTGTTCGCGGGGCGCGCCGGGTCTGCATTGACCGCTGAAATCGGCAACATGAAATCGACCGAACAATTGTCCAGCCTGGAAATGATCGGCGTCGATCCGCTCAAGTACATCATTGCGCCGCGCTTATGGGCCGGATTCATTTCCCTTCCGCTGCTGGCGATGATTTTCAGTGTGGTCGGGATCTGGGGCGGTTCGTGGGTGGCGGTAGATTGGCTGGGCGTCTACGACGGTTCTTATTGGGCCAATATGCAAAACAGCGTGACCTTCAGTGGTGACGTCATTAACGGGATCATCAAAAGCATCGTCTTTGCCTTTGTGGTGACCTGGATTGCTGTGTTTCAAGGCTATGACTGCGAGCCCACATCAGAGGGGATCAGCCGTGCCACTACCAAGACCGTGGTGTATGCCTCACTGGCAGTCCTCGGGCTGGACTTTATTTTGACCGCCTTGATGTTTGGAGATTTCTGATGCAAAACCGCACCATGGAAATCGGTGTCGGCCTGTTCCTGCTGGCTGGCATCCTGGCTTTACTGTTACTTGCCCTGCGAGTCAGTGGACTGTCGCCGACGGCCAGTACAGACACCTACAAACTGTATGCCTACTTTGACAATATTGCCGGTCTGACCGTGCGCGCCAAAGTCACAATGGCGGGCGTAACCATCGGCAAGGTCACGGCAATTGATCTGGACCGTGACAACTTCACGGCCCGTGTCACCCTGCAGTTGGAAAAGAAAGTGGATAACCTGCCGACCGATTCGACAGCGTCTATCCTCACAGCTGGCCTGTTGGGCGAGAAGTACATCGGTATAAGCGTGGGCGGGGAAGACACTGTGCTCAAGGATGGCGGCACCATTCACGACACTCAGTCGTCGCTGGTCCTTGAAGACCTGATCGGAAAATTCCTGATGAATACCGTTAGCAAAGAAGCCAAATAAGGAGCTTTTAGATGATTTCTCTCTTGCGCCGTGGCCTGCTGATAATGTTGGCGGCAGCTATGCCCCTGATGGCGAGCGCTGCACCGGGGCCGTCTCCCCATGACATCGTGACTGACACTACCACGCGACTGCTGGCGGATCTGGACGCCAACAAAGAAAAGTACAAAGCAAGCCCGACCGAGTTTTACGACGCCCTGAACAACATTGTCGGGCCGGTGGTGGACGTTGATGGTGTGTCGCGCAGCATCATGACCGTCAAGTATTCGCGCAAGGCCACGCCTGCGCAGATGCAGCGCTTCCAAGACAACTTCAAGCGCAGCCTGATCCAGTTTTACGGCAACGCCTTGCTTGAGTTCAAGAACGAGGGCATTACCGTCGGTGACGCCAAGCAGCAGTCAAATGGCGACAACGTCTCTGTGCCTATGACTGTGCGGGGCGCCAATGGCGCGATTTACCCAGTGTCCTACACACTGACCAACGTCAATGGCGAATGGAAAGTGCGTAACGTCATCATCAACGGTATCAACATCGGCAAGTTGTTCCGTGACCAGTTCGCCGATGCCATGCAGCGCAATGGCAACGATCTGGACAAGACCATTGATGGCTGGGCAGGCGAAGTCGCCAAGGCCAAGCAAAAAACCGACGAGAAATTGAGCAAATGACTGACGCCGCCGTAACCCTGGCTGGCGAAAGCGAGTTGCGCCTCAGCGGCGTGCTCGATTATCAGACTGGCCCTCGCTTGCGCAAGGAAGGCCAGGCCCTGATCAAAAAGGCCTTGGCCAAAGCCTTGGTGGTGGATTGCTCGGCAGTCACCAAATCCAGCAGCGTCGGTTTGTCATTGTTGCTGTGTTACATCCGTGACGCACAAGCCCTGAACAAGCCAATGAGCATTACCGGTTTGCCCGACGACATGCGCGAAATCGCTCAGGTTTCGGGTCTGACCGAGTTGCTGGCACATCATTAATAGCCACTTATAGAGAGGCCCCCCGTCAGAGTCCTGTTATGCGGGGTTCGCAGGCGCGGGGCTTTTTTGTATGATGGCCGACCAGCGCGCGTTAGGCGCCGATTGAGGTTGAGCATGCAGGCCGTAGAAGTGAAGAGCTTTCTTGAAGAAAAGCTGCCTGGAACCCAGGTGGAAGTTGAAGGCGAAGGCTGCAACTTTCAACTGAACGTGATTAGCGACGAACTGGCGGCCCTGAGCCCGGTTAAGCGTCAGCAACAGATCTATGCCCATTTGAACCCGTGGATCACAGATGGCAGCATCCATGCGGTCACTATGAAATTCTTCAGCAGCGCGGCCTGGGCCGAGCGCGCCTGAGCACCCTGAGCCAATAGGCGTCGAGATTGTTATGGATAAATTGATTATTACCGGCGGCGTTCGTCTTGATGGCGAAATCCGTATTTCCGGGGCGAAGAACTCCGCGCTGCCGATTCTGGCAGCTACCTTGCTGTGCGATGGCGCGGTGACTGTGGCTAACCTGCCACACCTGCATGACATCACCACCATGATCGAGCTGTTCGGTCGCATGGGCATTGAGCCGGTGATTGATGAAAAGCTCAGCGTTGAAATCGATCCGCGCACCATCAAAACCCTGATCGCTCCGTACGAATTGGTTAAAACCATGCGTGCCTCGATCCTGGTGTTGGGCCCGATGGTTGCTCGTTTTGGTTACGCCGAAGTGGCGTTGCCAGGCGGTTGCGCCATTGGTTCGCGTCCAGTCGACCTGCACATCCGTGGTCTTGAAGCCATGGGCGCAGTGATTGACGTTGAAGGTGGTTACATCAAGGCCAAGGCGCCAGAAGGCGGCTTGCGCGGTGCGAACTTCTTCTTTGACACCGTCAGCGTAACGGGCACTGAAAACATCATGATGGCCGCTGCACTGGCCAAAGGCCGCAGCGTGCTGCAAAACGCCGCCCGCGAGCCTGAAGTCGTCGACCTGGCCAACTTCCTGAACGCCATGGGTGCCAAAGTCAGCGGCGCGGGCAGCGATACCATCACCATCGATGGTGTAGAACGCCTGCATCCTGCGGTCTACCGAGTGATGCCGGACCGTATCGAAACTGGCACCTACCTGGTTGCCGCCGCAGTGACTGGCGGCCGTGTGAAGGTCAAGGACACCGATCCGACCATTCTTGAAGCTGTGCTTGAGAAGCTCAAGGAAGCTGGCGCCGAGATCACCACCGGTGAAGACTGGATCGAGCTGAACATGCACGGCAAGCGTCCTAAAGCGGTGAACGTGCGTACGGCTCCGTACCCGGCGTTCCCGACGGACATGCAAGCCCAGTTCATTTCGCTCAATGCCATTGCTGAAGGCACGGGTGCGGTCATCGAGACCATCTTCGAAAACCGCTTCATGCACGTGTATGAACTGCACCGCATGGGCGCCAAGATCCAGGTCGAAGGCAACACTGCCATCGTCACCGGTACCGAAACGCTGAAAGGCGCGCCAGTCATGGCTACCGACCTGCGTGCTTCGGCCAGCCTGGTTATCTCGGCACTGGTTGCTGAAGGCGACACCCTGATCGACCGCATCTACCACATCGACCGTGGTTACGAGTGCATCGAAGAAAAACTGCAAATGCTGGGTGCCAAAATCCGCCGCGTTCCGGGCTAGTTTTTGCTGTCTGGCATCATGGGCACACGGATAGTGTCCAGCCGCCAGGTGACGTAAGCGCTCGCAAGCGTTACCTTACCTGGCCTCGAATCGTTCAAGTCGAGCCTGACTATCAGGCTCGATGCATGTCCGGCGCCGATTGTGTCCGGGCATAAGTACCCTGATAAGGACTTACGTTTCCCATGTTGACCATTGCACTGTCCAAGGGCCGTATCCTTGACGACACCCTGCCGCTTCTGGCTGAAGCGGGCATTGTGCCGACCGAGAATCCGGACAAAAGCCGCAAGCTGATCATCCCGACCTCACAACCCGACGTGCGTCTGTTGATCGTACGCGCCACCGACGTGCCGACTTATGTTGAGCATGGCGCGGCCGACCTCGGTGTTGCGGGTAAAGACGTGCTGATGGAATACGGCGGCCAGGGCCTTTATGAGCCTCTGGATCTTCAGATTGCCCAGTGCAAGCTGATGACTGCCGGTGCCATTGGTGCCGTTGAACCCAAAGGCCGCCTGCGTGTTGCCACCAAATTTGTCAATATCGCCAAGCGTTACTACGCCGAGCAGGGCCGCCAGGTCGACATCATCAAGCTGTACGGCTCGATGGAGCTGGCTCCGCTGATTGGCCTGGCCGACAAGATCATCGACGTGGTCGATACGGGCAACACCTTGCGTGCCAATGGCCTGGAACCTCAGGACTTCATTGCCGCCGTCAGCTCCCGTCTGGTGGTTAACAAAGCTTCGATGAAAATGCAGCACGCCCGCATTCAAGCCCTGATCGACACCCTGCGCAAAGCAGTGGAATCTCGACACCGCGGCTGACACACCTGCGCGATAAGGGGTTGATCCCTGACGTCGCGCCCATCCATCCGTGTAATCGCCAGAAATCTCAGGTACCCACGCGGATGGCTTGGTAGTCTTGTGGTGCCTGAGATCTGCAACCTCATAAATTCCAAGCATTCGCCCATTACCGAGGCCCTCGCTATGACCGCTCCCACCGCAATTCGCCGACTCAACGCTGCTGATCCGGACTTCGCGCAGCATCTGGATCATTTGCTGAGCTGGGAAAGTGTGTCTGATGACTCGGTTAACCAGCGCGTGCTCGACATCATCAAGGCAGTGCGCGAGCGCGGCGATGCGGCACTGGTTGAGTTCACTCAGCGCTTTGACGGGCTGAGCGTTAACTCGATGGCGGATCTGATCCTGCCACGCGAGCGTCTGGAACTGGCCTTGACCCGTATCACCGCGCCGCAACGTGAAGCGCTGGAAAAAGCCGCCCAACGAGTGCGCAGCTACCACGAAAAACAGAAACAGGAATCCTGGAGCTACACCGAAGCTGATGGCACGGTGCTGGGCCAAAAGGTGACGCCGCTGGATCGCGCGGGCTTGTACGTGCCAGGCGGTAAAGCTTCTTACCCGTCTTCGGTACTCATGAACGCGATTCCGGCCAAAGTGGCAGGCGTGGCCGAAGTGGTCATGGTCGTGCCAACCCCGCGTGGCGAGATCAATGAGTTGGTGCTGGCTGCGGCCTGTATCGCCGGTGTTGACCGCGTGTTCACCATCGGTGGTGCACAAGCCGTTGCCGCGTTGGCCTACGGCACCGAAAGCGTGCCGAAAGTCGACAAAGTGGTGGGGCCTGGCAACATTTACGTGGCAACCGCCAAGCGTCACGTATTCGGCCAAGTCGGGATCGACATGATCGCCGGACCTTCGGAAATCCTCGTGGTGTGCGATGGCCAGACCGATCCGGACTGGATCGCCATGGACCTGTTCTCTCAGGCCGAGCACGACGAAGACGCGCAAGCCATTCTGGTCAGCCCAGACGCCGAGTTCCTCGACAGCGTTGCCGCCAGCATCGCTAAGTTGCTGCCGACCATGGAACGCGCTGACATCATCAACACTTCGATCAATGGTCGCGGTGCGTTGATTCTGGTGAATGACATGCAGCAGGCCATCGATGTGGCCAACCGCATTGCCCCGGAACACTTGGAACTGTCGGTGGCCGACCCACAGGCCTGGTTGCCGCAGATCCGTCACGCGGGTGCGATCTTCATGGGGCGTCATACATCCGAAGCCTTGGGTGATTACTGCGCAGGCCCTAACCACGTATTGCCGACGTCTGGCACGGCGCGTTTCTCCTCGCCTCTGGGCGTATATGACTTCCAGAAGCGTTCATCGATCATCTTTTGCTCGGAGCAGGGCGCGTCTGACCTGGGCAAAACTGCCTCGATTCTGGCCCGCGGTGAATCACTGACCGGCCACGCTCGCAGTGCTGAATACCGGATCATCGCCGACACCGAACAGGGGCAATAAGCATGAGTAAATTCTGGAGTTCGTTCGTTAAAGAGCTGGTGCCTTACGTGCCGGGCGAGCAGCCAAAACTGACCAGACTGGTCAAGCTCAACACCAACGAAAACCCGTACGGTCCCTCGCCAAAGGCGCTGGACGCGATGCGGGCAGAGATTAACGACAACCTGCGTTTATACCCGGACCCCAACAGCGACCTGCTCAAGCAGGCGGTGGCCGAGTATTACGGTGTCCAGACGCGTCAGGTGTTCCTCGGCAACGGCTCTGACGAAGTGCTGGCCCACATCTTTAACGGCTTGTTGCAGCACGACAAACCGCTGCTGTTCCCTGACATCAGCTACAGCTTTTATCCTGTGTATTGCGGGTTGTACGGCATCGAGTTTGACGCCGTGCCGCTGGATGAGCAGTTTCAGATCCAGCCAGCGGATTATGCCAAGCCCAACGGCGGCATCATTTTCCCGAACCCCAATGCGCCGACCGGCTGTTTGTTGGCGCTGGAAGCGGTTGAGCAGATCCTCAAAGCCAGTCCGGATTCGGTGGTTGTGGTGGATGAAGCCTACATCGACTTTGGCGGCGAGACGGCCATCAGCCTGGTGGATCGCTATCCCAACTTGCTGGTGACTCAGACCCTTTCCAAATCGCGCTCGCTGGCCGGTTTGCGCGTGGGCCTGGCGGTGGGTCATCCTGATCTGATCGAAGCGCTGGAGCGGATCAAAAACAGCTTCAACTCCTACCCGCTGGACCGTGTGGCGATTGCAGGGGCTGCAGCAGCGTTTGCAGACCGCGAGCACTTCGAGCACACCCGTAAGGCCGTGATCGACAGTCGCGAGCAAGTGGTGGGTCAATTGCACGCGTTGGGTTTTGAAGTGTTGCCGTCGGCAGCGAACTTTATCTTCGCGCGTCACCCAGAACACGATGCGGCGGCACTGGCGGCCAAGTTGCGCGAGCAGGGCGTGATCGTGCGTCACTTCAAGCAACTGCGGATTGCGCAGTTCCTGCGGATCAGCATCGGTACGCCAGCGCAGAACGCGGCGCTGATTGAAGGGTTGGCGGATATTTAATCAACATCTGTAGCCGCCGCAGGCTGGGATCGAGCGCGCAGCGCTCGCTCTCCTTAGGCCACAGGAAGGTCCTGCGGCCCTTGTCGCAGCCTGCGGCAGCGGCTACCGCTAGCGGCTTGTGTTTATTTCTCTGGGTGCGCGGGCTGTTCCTGCTGTGGACGCAGGCCCACTTCGGCGGTGAGCTTAAGCTCTTTGCCGTTGCGCAATACTTGAATCTCTACCTTGTCCGAAGGCTTGATCCGGGCCACTTGGTTCATGGAGCGACGGCCATCGTTGGCGGGTTCGCCATCAATGCTCAGGATCACATCACCTAACTGCAGGCCGGCTTTTTGCGCAGGGCCGTCACGGAAAATTCCCGCGACCACGATCCCCGGGCGTCCATTCATGCCAAAAGACTCCGCCAAATCAGGTGTCAGCGACTGAACCTCAATCCCCAGCCAGCCACGAATAACCTGGCCATGCTCGATAATCGACTTCATGACTTCCATCGCCAGATTGATCGGGATGGCAAAGCCGATCCCTTGCGAGCCACCCGACTCGGAAAAGATCGCGGTATTGATACCGGTCAGGTTGCCATTGGCATCCACCAGCGCGCCGCCCGAGTTGCCAGGGTTGATCGCGGCATCGGTCTGAATAAAGTCTTCGTAGTTGTTCAAGCCCAACTGGTTGCGCCCAGTGGCACTGATGATGCCCATGGTCGTTGTTTGACCGACGCCAAACGGGTTGCCAATGGCCAGGGCAATATCGCCGATGCGCAATGTGTCAGAGCGCCCAATGGTGATGGCGGGCAAGTTTTTCAGGTCAATCTTGAGTACGGCCAAATCCGTTTCAGGGTCGCTGCCGATCACCCGTGCCAGTGTTTCACGACCATCCTTGAGGGCCACGACAATCTGGTCGGCGCCGCTCACCACATGGTTATTGGTCAACAAGTACCCTTCCGGGCTCATGATCACGGCCGAACCCAGGCTTGATTCCATACGCTTTTGCTTAGGCGCGTTGTTGCCGAAAAAGCGTCTGAACTGTGGGTCATCAAACAGCGGGCTGGCATTTTTGTTGACCACCTTGGTGGTGTACAGGTTGGCGACCGCGGGCGCCGCCCGCGTCACGGCGTCGGCATACGTGACCGGGCCTTGTTGCACGTAACTGGTTCGAGGGGCTTGTTGCAGATTAACGTCCAGCGTCGGCAAGCCGACCCACTGCGGATAACGTTGAATAATCAGCAAGGCGATAAGCACGCCAGCCAGCAATGGCCAGCCAAAAAAACGCAAAGCCTTAAACATTGAACTCAGTCCTGAAGGTTGCAGAGCCATCTCGACGGCCCATAATGGCGGCCATTATACGAGGGCACGAGCACCTCTGAACGCTATATTTAGGAGTCTTTTATGGCTGTCGCCCTGAGCACGCTGGTAGAGGAAGCAAATCGGTACTTGAACTGCGCTGCCATCAGCGATTACTGCCCCAACGGATTGCAAGTCGAAGGCCGACCGCAAGTGCTGCGTATCGTCAGTGGCGTGACCGCTAGCCAGGCGCTGCTCGATGCTGCGGTTGAGGCTCAGGCCGATTTGGTGCTGGTGCACCATGGTTATTTCTGGAAGGGCGAAGACCCTTGCGTCACTGGCATGAAGCAGCGCCGTCTGAAAACCTTGCTCAAGCACGACATCAGCTTGCTGGCGTATCACTTGCCACTTGACCTGCACCCTGACGTGGGCAACAACGTGCAGTTGGCGCGGCAATTGGACATTACCGTTGAGGGCCCGCTGGATCCGACCAACAGCAAAGTAGTGGGATTGGTGGGTTCATTGGCTGAACCGGTGACCGCGCGTGATTTTGCCCGGCGGGTTCAAGAAGCCCTGGGACGTGAGCCATTGTTGATTGAAGGCAGCGAAATGATTCGTCGCGTGGGCTGGTGCACTGGCGGTGGCCAGGGTTACATCGACCAGGCCGTATTGGCGGGTGTTGATCTGTACCTGAGTGGCGAAGCTTCTGAGCAAACGTTCCACAGCGCACGCGAGAACGACATCAGCTTTATCGCGGCCGGGCACCACGCTACCGAGCGCTACGGCGTACAAGCACTGGGTGATTACCTGGCGCGACGCTTTGCGCTGGAGCATCTGTTTATCGATTGCCCGAATCCGATTTAATGTTTTGCACAAATAGGTAGCCGCTGCCGCAGGCTGCGGTGGGGCACGCAGCGGCCCTGCTTTCAGGTTAAGAGTGAAGGTCCTGCAGCCCTTATCGCAGCCTGCGGCAGCGGCTACAGATACGGGAATGGCCAAACCCGGCGATCTATTCTTAGATCGTTTCGATCTAGTTGGCGCCCTCAATATAAGAGGGCGCTGTGCTAGCATTCTCCGCTCGAACACGGCCCGCAGGCCGTTCATAAGATAGTTTTCGTGAGTAGCCATGGTCGACAAACTGACGCACCTGAAACAGCTGGAGGCGGAAAGCATCCACATCATCCGCGAGGTGGCCGCCGAGTTCGATAACCCGGTAATGCTGTACTCGATCGGTAAAGATTCCGCCGTGATGCTTCACCTTGCTCGCAAGGCATTTTTCCCTGGCAAGCTGCCGTTTCCGGTGATGCATGTCGACACTCAGTGGAAATTCCAGGAGATGTACAGCTTTCGCGACAAGATGGTCGCCGAGCTGGGCCTGGATCTGATCACTCACGTCAACCCGGATGGCGTGGCGCAAGGGATCAACCCCTTTACTCATGGCAGCGCCAAGCACACTGACATCATGAAAACCGAGGGCCTCAAACAGGCTCTGGACAAGTACGGTTTTGATGCAGCCTTTGGTGGCGCGCGCCGCGACGAAGAGAAGTCCCGCGCCAAAGAGCGTGTGTACTCCTTCCGCGACAGCAAGCACCGCTGGGACCCGAAAAATCAGCGTCCCGAGTTGTGGAATGTCTACAACGGCAACGTCAACAAGGGCGAATCGATCCGCGTATTCCCGTTGTCGAACTGGACCGAGCTCGACATCTGGCAGTACATCTACCTCGAAGGTATCCCGATTGTGCCGCTGTACTTCGCCGCTGAGCGTGAAGTCATCGAGAAAAACGGCACATTGATCATGATCGACGACGATCGGATCCTTGAGCACCTGTCTGACGAAGATAAAGCCCGTATCGTCAAGAAAAAGGTCCGTTTCCGTACTCTTGGCTGCTACCCGCTGACCGGCGCGGTGGAGTCCGAGGCTGAGACCCTGACAGACATCATCCAGGAAATGCTCCTGACGCGAACTTCCGAGCGCCAGGGCCGAGTCATCGATCACGATGGCGCAGGCTCGATGGAAGATAAAAAACGTCAAGGTTATTTCTAAGGGGTTGTCATGTCGCACGTATCTGATTTGATCAGCGAGGATATCCTCGCCTACCTGGGCCAGCACGAGCGCAAAGAGATGTTGCGCTTTCTGACCTGCGGCAACGTCGATGACGGCAAGAGCACCCTGATCGGGCGCCTGCTGCACGACTCCAAGATGATCTACGAAGACCATCTGGAAGCCATTACCCGTGACTCGAAAAAGAGCGGCACCACGGGCGATGATATCGACCTGGCATTGCTGGTTGACGGCCTCCAGGCCGAGCGCGAGCAGGGCATTACCATTGATGTGGCCTACCGTTACTTCTCGACCGCCAAGCGCAAGTTCATCATTGCCGATACACCGGGCCACGAGCAGTACACCCGCAACATGGCCACCGGTGCATCCACCTGTGACCTGGCGATTATTTTGGTGGATGCCCGCTACGGCGTACAGACCCAAACCCGTCGCCACAGCTTTATCGCCTCGTTGCTGGGCATCAAGCACATCGTTGTGGCCATCAACAAGATGGACCTCAAGAACTTTGACCAAGGTGTATTCGAGTCGATCAAGGCCGATTACCTGAAGTTCGCCGAAGGCTTGAAAATGAAGCCTTCGAGCATGCATTTCGTGCCGATGTCAGCCCTTAAAGGCGACAACGTGGTGAACAAATCCGAGCGCTCGCCGTGGTACACCGGTCAGTCGCTGATGGAGATTCTGGAAACTGTTGAGGTTGCGGCTGACCGTAACCTCACCGACCTGCGCTTCCCTGTGCAATACGTGAACCGTCCGAACCTGAACTTCCGTGGCTTCGCCGGTACGCTGGCCAGCGGCGTGGTGCACAAGGGTGACGATATTGTTGTCCTGCCGTCGGGCAAAAGCAGCCGCGTTAAATCCATCGTCACTTTTGAAGGTGAACTGGAGCACGCAGGTCCGGGGCAGGCGGTAACACTGACCATGGAAGACGAGATCGACATCTCCCGTGGCGACTTGTTGGTGCATGCCGATAACGTGCCGCAGGTGACAGACAATTTCGAAGCCATGCTGGTATGGATGGCCGAAGAGCCGATGCTGCCGGGCAAGAAGTACGACATCAAGCGTGCCACCAGCTATGTACCGGGCTCGATTGCCAGCATCGTCAACAAAGTCGATGTGAACACGCTGGAAGAAGGCCCGGCGAGCGCGTTGCAGTTGAACGAGATCGGCAAGGTCAAAATCAGCCTCGACGCTCCGATTGCGCTGGATGGTTATGAAAGCAACCGCACCACGGGTTCGTTCATCATCATCGATCGCCTGACCAACGGGACTGTGGGGGCGGGCATGATCATTGCGCCGCCGTTGAGCCATGGCAGCGCGACGCATCACGGTGAGTTGGCACACGTCACCACTGAAGAACGTGCCCAGCGTTTTGGCCAGCAACCGGCGACGGTGTTGTTCAGTGGTTTGTCGGGGGCAGGTAAGAGCACCCTGGCTTATGCGGTTGAGCGCAAGTTGTTCGACATGGGCCGTGCGGTGTTCGTACTGGATGGTCAGAACCTGCGCCATGACCTGAACAAAGGTCTGCCACAGGATCGTGCTGGGCGTACCGAGAACTGGCGTCGTGCCGCTCACGTGGCGCGTCAGTTCAACGAAGCGGGCCTGCTGACACTGGCCGCCTTCGTTGCCCCGGATGCTGAAGGCCGCGAACAGGCCAAGGCGCTGATCGGTGATGATCGTTTGATCACGGTGTATGTACAGGCATCGCCAGCCGTGTGCGCCGAGCGTGACCCGCAAGGGCTGTACGCGGCGGGCGGCGATAACATTCCGGGCGAGTCCTTCCCGTATGACGTGCCCTTGAATGCAGACCTGGTGGTCGACACTCAGGCCTTGTCGCTGGAAGAAGGCGTCAAGTTGGTGCTGGACCTGTTGCGTCAACGCGGCGCTATCTAAACCGCGACTAAAAAGCCCGCCACCGAGAGATCGGTGGCGGGCTTTTTGTTGGGTGACGAACTGAGGCAGGGCGTCTACAAGGGCTGTTTACCTCAGACCTTGGGGTATTCCCGATGCAATTCCCCCAGCAACCGGTCCTTGTCTTCCCACAGCTGGTTGATCCAGGTCTGAAATGCCAACTTGTACTCGGCGTCCTGATCGTAGTTTCGACCGATGAATTGAGCCGGAATCTTCAGCTCTTCAAACACCACCACCACGTCATGCACGTTCCCGCACAGCAAGTCCCAATACCCCGGACGTCCGCCCGGGTAATGAATCGTCACGTTGACGAGGGACTGCAACTGTTCGCCCATCGCATCCAGCACAAAGGCAATGCCCCCGGCTTTGGGTTTGAGCAGGTAGCGAAACGGTGAGTGCTGTGCGGCGTGTTTGGCTTCGGTAAAGCGCGTGCCTTCGACGAAGTTGAAAATACCCACCGATTGATCTTTGAACTTGGCGCAGGTTTTACGCGTGGTCGCCAGGTCAGCGCCTTTCTTTTCCGGGTGTTTGGCCAGGTAGGCCTTGGAGTAGCGCTTCATGAACGGAAAGCCCAGCGCCCACCACGCCAACCCAATCACCGGCACCCAGATCAGTTCTTGTTTAAGGAAGAACTTCAGCGGGCGGATACGTTTGTTGAGCGCGTATTGCAGCACCATGATGTCGACCCAGCTCTGGTGGTTACTGGTCACCAGGTACGAGTGCTCATAGTCCAGCCCTTCAAGGCCCTTGATATGCCAGCGGGTTTTGCGCAGTAAATTCATCCAGCGATTGTTGTTACCCACCCAGGCTTCGTGGATGTGTCGCATCAATTCGTCAGTCACCCGTTGCGCGGCTCCAAACGGCAGGCACAGCTTGAAAATGGCGACGATAAACAGCGGCGTGCAGCACACAACGGTGTTGATCGCCAATAACAATGAAGCAATGACGCCGCGTAACGGCGCAGGCAGAGAGTCCATTTATACATCCATAGGTCGGTTGGCGGCTTGAATCGCTGTCAGGGCGATGGTGTAGACGATGTCGTCCACTTGGGCGCCACGGGGCAGATCGTTTACCGGTTTGCGCAGGCCTTGCAGCATCGGCCCCAAGCTGACGCAATCGGCGCTGCGTTGCACGGCTTTGTGCGTCGTGTTACCGGTGTTCAGGTCGGGGAACACAAACACGGTCGCGCGGCCTGCAACCTGGCTATTAGGGGCAAGCTGGCGAGCCACCGCTTCGTTAGCGGCGGCGTCGTATTGCAGCGGGCCGTCGATCAGCAGCGCGTGCTGGGCTTCGTGCGCCAACAAGGTGGCTTCACGGACTTTTTCGACTTCTTCACCGCTGGCTGATTCGCCACTGGAATAACTGATCATGGCCACACGCGGGGTAATCCCGAACGCAGCCGCCGAGTCGGCGCTTTGCAGAGCGATTTCTGCCAGTTCAGTTGCGCTCGGGTGCGGGTTCATCACGCAGTCGCCGTAAACCAGTACCTGCTCCGGGAACAACATAAAGAACACCGAAGACACCAACGTACAGCCCGGCGCGGTTTTGATCAGTTGCAGGGCAGGGCGGATGGTGTTGGCGGTGGAGTGGATAACCCCGGAAACCAGGCCGTCGACTTCGTCCAGTGCCAGCATCATGGTACCGATCACAACCGTGTCTTCCAGTTGTTGTTCGGCCATCGGCGCGTTGATGCTTTTGGTTTTGCGCAGCGCCACCATGGGCTCGACATAACGGCCTCGAATCAGGTCCGGATCGAGAATTTCCAGACCCGGCGGCAGCTCAAAGCCATGGGCCTTGGCCACGGCGTGGACTTCTTCAGGTTTGGCCAGCAGCACGCAGCGGGCGATGCCTCGGGCCTGACAGATCGCAGCTGCCTGCACGGTCAAAGGCTCGCTGCCTTCGGGCAAGACGATCCGCTTGTTGGCCTGCTGGGCACGCTGGATCAATTGGTAACGGAACACCGCGGGCGTCAGGCGCATTTCCCGTGGGGTGCCGCAACGCTGATGCAACCAGTGGGCGTCGAGATACCCGGCGACAAAATCAGTGATGATTTCCGCGCGCTCGCGGTCATCTATCGGAATCTCTTTGTTCAGTTGATTGAGCTGATTGGCGGTGTCATACGAGCCGGTGCTCACCGACAACACCGGCAGCCCGGCTTGCAACGCGCCTCGGCACAGCTCCATAAGGCGCGGGTCGGGTTTGGTGTCGCTGGTCAGCAGCAAGCCCGCCAAGGGCACACCGTTCATCGCGGCCAGGCTGACCGCGAGGATGATGTCATCGCGATCGCCAGGGGTTACCACCAATACGCCGGGCTTGAGCAGTTGCAGGGTATTGAGCACGGTGCGGGCGCACAGGATGATCTTGGACATGCGCCGGGTTTCGTAGTCGCCCGCGTTCAGCACCTGCGCCCCGAGCAACTCTGCTACGTCGCGGGTGCGCGGGGCATTGAGCTCGGGTTGGTACGGAATGCAGCCGAGCAGCTTGAAGTCACCACTGCGCAGCAACGGCGAATGCTCTTTAAGGCGTGCCGAAAACACTTCCATGCTTTCGTCGGTGCGCACTTTATTGAGGATCACGCCGAGCACTTTCGGGTCTTTCGGGCCGCCAAACAGCTGCGCCTGCAACTCAACCCGGCCTGAAAGCTCGGTCAGCACTTCGTTTTCCGGCGCCGACACCAGAATCACTTCAGCATCCAGACTCTTGGCCAGGTGCAGATTGACCCGTGCCGCGTAACTGGCGGTGCGAGTGGGCACCATGCCTTCAACGATCAGCACATCTTTGCCAATGGCCGCTTCTTGATAGAGGCGGATGATTTCTTCAAGCAGTTCATCCAGTTGGCCGTCCCCGAGCATCCGCTCGACATGTGCCAGGCCCAAAGGTTTTGGCGGTTTGAGGCCGTGAGTGCGGGCCACCAGTTCAGTAGAGCGTTCAGGGCCGGTGTCGCCCGGGTGCGGCTGGGCAATCGGCTTGAAGAAGCCGACTTTCAGACCTGCACGCTCCAGGGTCCGGACCAGACCGAGGCTGATAGATGTCAGGCCCACACCAAAGTCAGTGGGGGCGATAAAGAAAGTTTGCATGCGAGCTTCCTGACGTGGCAGTGCAAGAGCAACACTCGATAAACGAGACGTGTGCCTGAATCAATTGCCAAGGTTAACGCTATCGGCCTCTTGAGCACACCAGCCACAGCGAAAGGGTTGGCCAATTTTTTTTGACCTTTGTTCTGCATCAAGTACCCAGGGGCGTGATTGCCATGGCGGCAAATGACGTTGGTGCTGGGTATGGCCGCAGGAGAGCACAGCAACCCAGTGCTGCTCCTCATCTTGGCGCCAGCCAATGATTGTTGAAGTTTTCAAAGTTATCCGTTGGTCTTGGTTGTGTTCGCTTTCGTGCGATTGCTTGGTTAAACTTGCGCACTCTTTATTATTTTGCAAAAGGTCTCGCCCCATGACGATCGCCACCAACAAGGCAGTCTCCATCGAATATACCCTGACCAACGACGCTGGTGAGGTCATCGACAGCTCTGCCGGCGGCGCTCCGCTGGTTTACCTGCAAGGCGCAGGTAACATCATTCCAGGTCTGGAAAAGGCGCTTGATGGCAAGGCTGTTGGCGACGAGCTGGACGTTACCGTTGAGCCAGAAGACGCATACGGCGAATACTCTGCCGAGCTGGTCAGCACGCTGAGCAGCAGCATGTTCGAAGGTGTTGATCAACTGGAAGTGGGCATGCAGTTCCACGCTTCCGCGCCAGACGGCCAAATGCAAATCGTGACCATCCGTGATCTGGACGGCGACGACGTGACGGTTGATGGCAACCACCCATTGGCTGGCCAGCGTCTGAACTTCAAGGTCAAGGTTGTCGCTGTACGTGACGCAAGCCCTGAAGAACTGGCTCACGGCCACGTTCACGGTGAAGGCGGTCATCAGCACTGATAAGTGGTGCTACGCTCAGGTGTGAGCTAGTCAAAAAAAGGCGCCTTCGGGCGCTTTTTTTGTAGTTTTGAGAGTGTGGCAATCGGCATCTTGAGCGGTTGTCTAAATCTAGCCCGGGAATTTTGGAGTCCGTCATGAGTGCTTTTCACGACCTTACCTTAGATGCACTGGACGGCAAACCGTTGTCACTCAAGACCCTGAAGGGGCAGGTGGTATTGGTAGTAAACGTTGCCTCCAAATGTGGTTTGACCCCGCAGTACGCTGCTTTGGAAAACCTGTATCAACAGTACAAAGAGAGAGGCTTTAGCGTACTGGGAGTGCCTTGCAATCAGTTCGCAGGGCAAGAACCGGGTACTGAAGACGAAATTCAGGCGTTTTGCAGCCTCAACTACGGTGTGTCTTTCCCGTTGAGCAGCAAAGTTGAGGTCAATGGCCCTGACCGTCACCAGCTCTACCGCTTGCTGGCGGGTGAAGGGGCCGAGTTCCCAGGCGAGATTACCTGGAATTTCGAGAAGTTTCTGGTCGGCCCGGACGGTCGAGTCCTGGCGCGCTTCTCACCACGCACGGCGCCGGATGATGCCACTGTCATTCAGGCGATCGAAAAAGCGTTGGCATAAGCGAGCGCGCCAATGTAGGCGCACGCTTGTGTAGACGCGAGCTTGCTCGTGATCTTTTGATCGTTAGAAAGATCGCGCGACAAGCTCGTTTTTACTCTTCTGAGGGGCGTAGCAGCGCAAGTGAGTCGGCATTGTCCTGGCAGGCACGCTGCAACTGACCTTCAAACTGTTCGATAATCCCTGGCCAGCCTTGGCGGCACGCATGGTGACGGGCATTAAGACGTACCGTGCGCAACGTTTCCGGATCTTCGAGTAGCCAGGCTGCCGCATCGATAAATGCGTACTCATCGCCTGGCATGGCCAGTACACCATTGTAGCCGTGTCGAATGTGCTGACCGGCGGCTGCAGCGTCATAGGCTACAACCCCCAACCCGGATGCCAGCGCTTCGAGCACGACATTGCCAAAGGTCTCGGTCATGCTGGGAAACAAGAACACATCGCCGCAGGCATAGTGGCGTGCGAGGTCTTCGTCTGATTGAGCCCCACAAAAGATGGCTTCGGGCAGTGAGGCTTCGAGTGTGGCGCGATTTGGGCCATCGCCGACGACAATCAGCCTGAACCTGCGCCCTGGATAGCGCTCTTGTAGAGCATCCAGACAGCGCTTGAGCGCCCCCAGATTCTTTTCAGGCGCCAGGCGGCCCACATGCAGCAGCGCAATGTCGTTCTCGCGCAGGCCCCAGCGTTGGCGCAGGGCATTCTGGCGTTTTGCCGGGCTAAACAGCCGACTGTCGACTCCGCGCTCAAGTAACTCCAGTCGATCAAAGTGCCGGCGCTTCAGCTCAAGCTGCTGGCTGGTACTGGGAACCAGGGTTAACGCTGAGCGGTTGTGAAACCAGCGCAAATACTGAGTCAGCAACCGTGTGAATACGCCCAGGCCATACACATTGGAGTATTGCTGGAAATTGGTATGAAAACCGCTGACTACGGCAATGCCCAACCGGCGGGCGACGCGAAGTGCGCACAGCCCTAAAGGACCTTCGGTAGCGATATACACCACATCCGGGCGTTGTAATTGCCAGCGCTTCATCAGTCGACGGGTGGAGGCCATGCCCCATTGCAAGCCTGGGTAGCCAGGCATAGACCAGCCACGGCAGAGCATCAACTGATCATTGCTGCGTTGATTGCCGTCGCATGTCTGGCGTGGACGCACCAGTTCGACATGGTGGTCGCGAGCGCGCAACCCCTCAAACAAACGACCGAGGGTATTCGCCACGCCGTTGATTTCAGGTGGGAAAGTTTCTGTGATCAGAGAAATATGCAGTGCAGTCGTCATAGCTCCAGTCTCAACGTGATCTATGTCGACTACGTGTCAGCTTAATGATGAATTTATGGCGATTGAGCCGTAGACAGCCAGCGACAATTTAAGCGCCGTACGGCTCTCATCGCTTGAATCGCAGCGATGAGAGCCTTGGTTTTATGCGTCTATTTTTAAGCAGGCATTAACGCAGGCAGATAGGTTGTCGAGCGTGAGCGAGGTCACACGATGCTCATCTTCGAACGAGTACGCTTTGGAGAAAATACCGGCGTGAGTCAGCCCGCTGTAGTCGACGCCATTAGGGTATTCGTCCCGGTGCAGGCGTTTATCCAGGGCTTCTTCGGTCAGAGAAAGGGAGTGAGTGACCAGGCGTTCTTCAAGGTTGTTCACCCCATTGAAATAAACACTGTCCGGGTCCAGGCTCAGGGAGGCCAAAGCAGTTTTGAGCTGTGTACGGATGCGATCGCGCAGAATATCGGTTGCTGTAGTCATGTTTTTAACGTCCTTTCTTTACTTCAAGCAACGAGAGCGTCCTGCTCTGCAATGGGTTTGCTTGAAGGCTTGGTGAGGATTTAAAAACATGTCGCGGCCGTGATGTCGGTATATATGTAGTGCTGTCGGGCGCAAATACGTTTTTGCGCCCAGACGAGTGTTTCAAGATTTTTTGACAGCCAATGCCTCTTCACCTCGCTCACGCACCCAGAACAACGTCGCCCCGGCCACTGCTGCTGGCATCATCAGGATGTTGACCACCGGAATCAGTAACACCAAATACACCACCCCGCCAAAGCTCAGGCTCTGCCAGCGCTTCTGGCGCAGCCAGGCGAGCATTTCGTTCCAGCCCAATTTGTGGTTATCCGCCGGGTAGTCGATGTACTGGATGGCCATCATCCAGATCCCGAAAATCAGCCACAAGGGCGCTGCGATCAGGTTGACCACCGGTACAAGCGAGAGAATCAGCAACGCAATGGCCCGAGGCAGGAAATACCCCAGCTTGCGCATTTCACGCGCCAGTGTGCGTGGCACCATTGCGATGAGCTCACTCCAACTGAAAGGCGGGGAGTTATCGACTCCGCGCACCACGGCCTCGACTTTTTCCGCGAGAAAACCGTTAAAAGGCGCGGCAATAATATTGGCCAGCAGGGTGAAGGTAAAAAACACCATCAGTGCAACCAGCACTACAAACAGCGGCCATAACACGTAGCTGAGAAAGCTGAGCCAACTGGGAAGCGACGGCATCAGTGCATCGACCCAAAGGCTGAACTGATGCCCGGCGAAGTAAATTAGCCCGACGAACAGCACCAGGTTGATCAGCAGCGGCAGTAAGACGAATAAACGCAGGCCTGGGCTAAGGACCAGCTTTAGGCCTTCACGCAGGTACTGCGGGCCAGATAGAACGGGGGCAGGCATAGTGGGCTCCGAGCAATTGAAAACCGGCCGACCTTAGCGGCTTTATCTTTACGACGAAAGCCCAGTCTCAAGATCGACAATAACTGTAACAAAGACGTCCAATGATGAATTTGACTACATAGAGACCTGCTATGAGCTGGATTGTTAATGCGTATTTCCTTACTCTCAGCGGCCTCTATACGCTGCACCTACATTTTCAGGACCTGCGGGTTTCAGGCTTGGCCTGAGCGGGTGTGCGGTTTCTTTTTATTCCAGCCGGTAAAGCGGCGTTCCGACCCGGTTTTGACACGGGCGGTCATAGGAGTGAGTCATGTCTGAAGTACGTCATTCGCGTGTGATTATTCTGGGTTCCGGCCCTGCCGGTTACAGCGCTGCGGTTTATGCTGCCCGGGCTAACCTCAAACCACTGCTGATCACAGGCATGCAGGCGGGCGGTCAACTGACTACCACCACTGAAGTCGATAACTGGCCAGGTGATGTGCACGGTCTGACCGGTCCAGCGTTGATGGAGCGTATGCGCGAGCACGCCGAGCGTTTTGAAACCGAGATCGTGTTTGATCACATCAACGCCGTTGATCTGAAAAACAAACCGTTCACCCTGACTGGCGACAGTGGTACGTTCACCTGCGACGCGCTGATCATCGCGACTGGCGCCAGCGCACGTTATCTGGGCCTGCCGTCTGAAGAAGCGTTCATGGGCAAAGGTGTTTCGGCCTGTGCGACCTGTGACGGTTTCTTCTACCGCAACAAGCCTGTTGCCGTAGTGGGAGGGGGGAACACGGCGGTTGAAGAGGCACTGTACCTGGCCAATATCGCCAGCAAAGTGACGCTGGTTCACCGCCGTGAGACGTTCCGTGCCGAGAAAATCCTGATCGACAAACTGAATGCCCGTGTGGCTGAAGGCAAAATCGAATTCAAATTGAACTCGACGCTGGACGAAGTCTTGGGCGACAACATGGGCGTGACTGGCGCTCGCCTGAAAAACAACGACGGCAGTTTTGAGGACGTGAAAGTCGACGGTGTTTTCATTGCCATCGGCCACACACCGAACACTTCGTTGTTTGAAGGCCAGCTGGAACTTAAAGACGGCTACATGGTGGTTAAGGGTGGCCGTGAAGGCAACGCGACTGCAACCAGCATCGAGGGCGTATTCGCTGCTGGCGACGTAGCTGACCACGTCTACCGCCAAGCCATCACCTCGGCTGGTGCTGGCTGTATGGCTGCTCTGGACGCTGAACGCTACCTGGATGACCTGCAGAACGCAGAGTTCAAGTAATCCGTAGTGCATAAAAAAAACCGGCTTCGGCCGGTTTTTTTGTGTGCGACATAAATCCCTTGTAGGGGCGGCGTTCTTACGCCTTGCGGGTCAGCGGCTGGGCGTTGAGTTTGACCCCGGCCAGGCCGTGCTCGATCAAGGCGCGGATATTGCTGTGGTCAGTGCCTTCTGGCGTGGCCAGAACCGAACGGTAATGCTCGCCGAATGCCAACAGGGCTTCTTGATCGCTCAGGCCTTCGAGCAGTGCCAGGCCTAAGGTTTTGCACGAGCCTTCGTTTTGCCCGGCTGCGTTTTCGACACCACCGTTGTTAAAAGCCTGCGGCTGATAATCGTAGTGCGCGGCGATAAACGCCAGCGTGTCTGCGAATACGTGTTCGCCGCTGTTGAGGCTGGCGCGCAGGGTGTTCAAATCAGTCATGCTGTTTTCCTTTGGCAAACGCCGCCGTTTGTTCGGCGCTGGCTTCTTTCTGGTATTGGGATTTCCATTCGGTGTAAGGCATGCCGTACACCACTTCACGAGCGTCATCGAGGCTGATGTCGATCTGACGTTCATCCGCCGCGGCCTTGTACCACTTGGACAGGCAATTGCGGCAAAAACCCGAGAGGTTCATCAGGTCAATGTTCTGCACGTCTTTGCGGCTGTCCAGATGCGCGACAAGGCGGCGAAAGGCAGCGGCTTCAAGCTCAAGGCGTTCTTGGGGCGTCATTTTAGTTCTCGTTGGAAGGAGTGCAGCTGCAAGTTTCAAGCGACAAGCTGCAAGTTAAAGCCAAAGCCGATCTGCTTTTCTCTTGCCGCTTGAAGCTTGCGGCTCGAAGCTGTTTAGCGGCTCGCCGCTAGCGTAATCGACACCGATTCAGCAAAACGCAGGGCGTGCGGCTTGTCGACTTCGACTTCGGCGTACAGCACGGCGGTGTTGCTCATCACCAGATCCAGCAGTTCCTGGGTCAGGCGCTCCAGCAGGGCGAAGCGGTTTTCTTCGACGTGTTGAATCACCGCTTTGGTAATGGTTCGGTAGTTCAGGGCGTGGTCGATATCGTTATCACGCACGGCCTCTTGCGCGGCATACAGGATGGTGAGGTTGATCAACACATCCTGCTTGTTGAGGATTTCGTCCTCATTGATGCCGATAAATGTGCGCAGGCACAAGTCTTTTACGCGGATACGGGCCATTCCCGGCTGAAGTTGTGGCATTACGATTTGCTCCGTCCAATCAATTGCAGGAACTCCATGCGGGTGCTGCTTGACTCGCGAAACGCGCCCAGCATGACCGATGTGTTCATGGTTGAATTTTGTTTTTCTACGCCGCGCATCATCATGCACATGTGCTTGGCCTCGATCACCACCGCCACACCAGCCGCCTGGGTGACGCTCTGAATCGCGTCGGCGATTTCCCGGGTGAGGTTTTCCTGGATTTGCAGGCGACGGGCAAACATGTCGACGATGCGGGCCACTTTCGACAGCCCCAGTACTTTGCCAGTCGGGATGTAAGCCACGTGTGCCTTGCCAATGAATGGCAGCAGGTGGTGCTCGCACAGGGAGTAAAGCTCGATGTCGGCGACGATCACCATTTCGTCACTGTCTGAGGCAAACAAAGCACCGTTGACGATTTCTTCCACGCTCTGGCTATAGCCATGACACAGATACTGCATGGCTTTGGCTGCGCGTTTAGGGGTGTCGAGCAGGCCTTCGCGTTCAGGGTTTTCACCCAGGCCGACCAGGATCTCGCGGTAATGCTCAGGCAATGATGTGCTCATGAAAATACTTCCTCGCGGACGACTTACTTAAGGTGCCGTCCGCCGTTGACGGTCAGGGTGGTGCCGGTCACGTACGGGTTATCCAGCAGGTAGCGCAGGCTTTGGTAGATCACCTCGGCGCCGGGTTCGATGCCCAGTGCTGACTTGGCCAGGGTTTTGGCGCGATATGCCGCGTCGTCGTCGGGATTAAACATCAGCAAGGCCGGGGCGATGCCGTTAACTTTGATATGGGGCGCCAGTTTAGCTGCGAATGACAATGTCAGGCTGTCGAGTCCGGCTTTGGTGGCGCAATACGCGATGTGTTTGCTGCTGCCTTTGCGCGTGACATCGTCGCTGATGTGAATGATGTCTGCCGGGCTTGAGCGCGCCAGTAATTGGCTGCAATGCAGGTTGATCAGGTACGGAGCGAGCATGTGTACGCTGAACATTTGGCTAAACGCGCTGGTTTCGGTCTCTGGCGTTTCAGCCAGCCACGCCGACGCGTTGTGGACGATCGCCCGCAAACTGTCAGTGTGGCTTTTGAGACGCTCAATGAAATCGAGAATACCGCTCTCGCTCGAAAAGTCGGCAAACAAGGTGATCGCGCCTAACTCGCGTAAAGCCTGCACGCCGGGTTTTTCGCTGCGATAACTGATGATCACGGCAAAGCCGTCAGCCAGCAGTTGCTTGGCGCAATGCAGGCCAATGCGCTGGGCTGCGCCAGTGATCAGGATTGGGGCAGAAGAAGTCGGCATGTCGGGCTCGTTACAGAAAAGCCGGAAACGGTCGCGGCGTAATGGCAAAACTATACCAGCGTCCGCGACGTAACGGCCAAGCTCCTGACGATCCTTTAACTGCGATGAGGCACGATTGTGCTACGCAAGGGTTTTGCGGGCGCACTGTGTAGCCAGCCAGCCAGTAAATGGGTCGAAAGTGGAATAAACAGGTAAACCATCAGGGGCGTCAGGGCCAGGGTGCTGACAAAAACGCGCGGCAATACACTCAATTCGCCCAACAATGGGCCTAAAACAAAGTTGAACAACAGCGACACCGGAAAGAATGCCAGCCAGATCGCGACGGCTTGTTTCCAGCGTGGCGGCCGTTGCCCGACGGCACCAAACCAGCCATCAATGCCACGGACCCGATGTTCAGAAGGGTTGGCGAATAAGTGTGCGCCGCGTTGCAGCCACGACTTGCGGGAAACAGAGTGTTCCCAGGCGTACAGGGTGGATTCATCGGCGAAGCGGAAAATAATCTGAAATTCGTCATCGCCGGGAGGCGGGGCCAGGACGCCGGAGCCCAGATAACCGGGGAAGTCGGTGGCTAACTGTTCGCCTTCGTGCAGCCAGGCAATCAATTCCTGATAACGGCCTTTGGCGACGCGGCGCGCGACCATCAATGTGACAGGGGAGGCAGACATTATGTATCTCCATGAGGCGGGTGCTGCCCGGGTAGGGCAATCACAAAACACAGCGCCGGGGTGGTGGGCTGTGTACTGAAAAACAAGCAAGGATTGTTCCCGTATTCCCTTGTAGCCGCTGCCGCAGGCTGCGATAAGGGCCGTAGAACCTTCGTTTGCGTTGAAAAGCCGGGGCCGCTGCGCGCGCCATCGCAGCCTGCGGCAGCGGCTACAGGTTTACGATTGTGGGAGCATGAGGCGTACAATCGCTGTTTAACCCATGACCTTGGCCATCCTGATGCCTGTGATTACTGATATTGAGCCCGTCGCCCAGATTGCCGATCACTCTGAGTCGCAAGGTCTGTATCCGATCAGAGAAGTCGCCCGGCTCACGGGGATCAATCCGATTACCCTGCGGGCCTGGGAGCGGCGCTATGGCCTGATACAACCAACACGCACTGAAAGTGGGCATCGCTTGTACACCATGAGCGATATTGGGGCGGTGCGTCAGGTCATGGGATGGCTTGAGCGCGGGGTGGCGGTCAGCAAGGTTGCCGAGTTGCTTGCCCGCGCAACCCCTTCTGACAGTGCGCTGCAAGACAGTACTTCAAACGAATATGCGCAGTTGCAAGCACGTATCCAGAGCGCGCTCAGTGCATTTGATGAGTCAGAGCTGGGGCGTTTGTACGCTCAGATTTTCTCCAGCTACCCGCCTGAAGTCGTGTTTCAAGACATTTTCTTGCCACTCTGGCAGCGGCTCTTGAAGGGGCAAGATGAGTTTGGCCGCACCAGCGAGTGGTTGTTGCTTGATGGCTTCTTGCGCGGGCGCGTGCAGCATCGCCTGCAAATGCAGCTGGCAGATGCGCGCCATTGTGTGTTGCTGGTCGCGCTGCCTGAAACATGCCGTGAGCTGGAGCTGCTGGTCGCGGGCTTGTTGTTGAGCCGCAGTGATCGACTGGTCCAGGTTTTGGCGGTGGAGCAGCCTCTGGATGAGCTGTTGTTGATTTGCGAGAAGGTTCAGCCGCAGGCAGTTGTGCTGTTTGCTCAGCATGTGTTGGGCGCGGCGCAGCATCGGCGATTGACGCGATTGGCCCAGAGTTTGAACTGCTCGATTGCGTTGGCGGGTGAAGCGGCGGAGGTCGCGCAAGAGGCATTGGCCCGTTCAACGATTGCGTGTCTTGGCAGCGACGCCCGTTTGATGAATCAGCGTCTGGACACAGTGCTCAAGGGCGCGACAGGGCGCTGATGGGTGTCAGGCGTGCAGGGCCGGATGGGCCAGGCGATGCTGTTGCAGGATGAATTGGCGCAAGCGTTCAGTTTCTTCCGTGTCCCTTTGGCTGAGGCTGTAAGCATAAAGCCCTGAATGGGTTTGCTGTTCCAGCGTGCCGCGCACGGCAATTCGCTCATACCCTGTGGGGCTGAACCATTGGGCAAATTGGCGTGGCGGACGTCTGTTGTTGCGCACCTCAATCAGCAACCCCTTGAACGACACCTCAGTGACCCACAGGTGTCCAGGGCGTGCCCGAATATTTTCCAGTGCCACCGGCTCTTCAAGCGTCAATCGCCAGGGCCGTACCTTTGGCCCTTCTTCGAAAATGCTCGGTGCGCCCACTTGCAGATGCGGGGTGTGGAATTCGTCTTCAATCAGGCGCAGCGGAAAGGTCATTTTCTGGTTGGCAAATTGCGCCTGGAGGGTGACTTGTTCGTGACCGGCCAAACGTGTCAGCAGGTCGCGGATTTGCGACACGCCACTCATGGTCAGGCTCGACGACACTTCCCGCTGATTGAGCAGCGGGTTTTGGTGCATTAACTGGATGAAGTCCAACTCGTCCTGAGTCAGAAGGCCGTCATGCGACATAATCTGGCTCGATGATTGTGCTTAAAAAAGCAGGGGGTCTGCTCCCGTTTCATTGCAGCCGCGTCGCTGGCTAAATTTGACACGAGGCCCCTACGGACGAAAGCCCACGTGTGCTTTCGTCGTGGCTGCAATGAAACGGGAGCAGACTCTAGAGACTAGACCTTCAATCTGGCTTTTTGTTAAAGCCATTCGTCGCTTTCAACGCCTCCAGTTCCGCTTTCACTGCGGCCAGTTCAGCCTCTAACTGCGCGACCTTCTCCTGTGCTTTTACTTGCAGGCTGACGTCTTTTTGTACGCCAATGAAGTAGGTCAGCTTATCGCTTTCGTTGAAGACCGGCGTGATAGACAGCTCGTTCCAGAAATGTGAGCCGTCCTTGCGGTAATTGCGCAGTACCTGACGTGTTGGTTTTCCAATGGCAATCGCCTCACGGATCAATTGCAGCCCGATTTGATCGCGGTCTCCCGCCTGCAAAAAGCGGCAGTCCTGATACAGAATGTCGTCGCTGCTGTACCCCGTCAGCGCTTCGAATGCCGGGTTCACGTAGATCAGAATGTTGTCGTCACCTTCCTGTTCAGCGACCACGATGCCGTCTTGGGACGCGTTTACCATGCGTTGCAGCAAGCGGGCATTGATCATCGAGTCACGCTCCATAAGTCAGTCTGAGTCGCAGCATTTTAAGACATCGCAACAAGCTGTCTACGTGCTATCACCGAAAGCGACGTCTCACCTGTTAATATCCCGGCCTTTTAGTCAGTTACAGGATCAGATTGATGAAAGTCGCCATCCTTTCCGGCTCGGTGTACGGCAGCGCTGAAGAAGTCGCTCTCCATGTCAAACAACTGCTGATCGATGCCGGTTTTGAGGTGTTGCTCAATTCACGCAACAACCCCACGCTAGCGCAAGTTCAGGCTTTTGCGCCAGAGGCCTTTTTGGCCGTCACATCCACCACCGGCATGGGCGAATTGCCTGACAACTTGCTGGCGCTGTACAGCGCAATCAAAGACTCTCTTCCTGGCGCATGGCGCGGTCTTCCTGGCGGCATCATCGCTTTGGGCGATGCGAGCTATGGCGATACCTTCTGTGGTGGCGGTGAGCAAATACGCGAACTGTTCGGTGAGCTGGGCGTGCACGAAGTACAGCCGATGTTGCGTCTGGATGCCAGTGAAACCGTCAGCCCGGAAACTGATTGCGAGCCGTGGGTTGAAGACTTTATCAAAGCACTGAGGCAGTAACCGGCCGCTCACGCAGCAGCTCCAGCCAGGCTTGGGCTGCGCGTGATAAATACGCACCTTCGCGCCATATGAATGCAATATCCCAACGCAAGTAGTCCGGTGCGATGAGCTTCAAGCGTACGACCCCGGGGCGTATCAGCCCGCGAGCGACCACGCTGGGCAGCAATACCACGCCTTGCCCGGCAGCCACCAGAGCCACCAAAAAGTCCGATTGGCCGCTGCGCCCGCCTTCTTTGGGAGTGAACCCCATTTGTTGGCAGGCCTGAATGACGCGATCGTTAAGCACAAAGCTGCGTTGATAGAGCAAAAAAGGCGTTTGTGCCAGTTGCTCCAAACGTACACTGCCGCCCTCAGCCAGCGGGTGATCAGCCGGCAGCAAGGCATCCAGCGGCTCATCGCAAAAGGGCTGATAGGCAAATGTGTTGTTCTTCGGCGTCAGGCTGCCACCCAACTCCAGTTCGCCACTCATGACCGCCTGTTCAATATTCAAACTGCCGCCTTCGAGCAATTGCACCTGAATGTTTGGATAACGGCGCCGGTACTCGGCAAACAGGCTGGCAAACAGAGCATCACTGCCCAGCAGCGGCAGGCCCAATTTTAATTCGCCACGGGCTAAATGGCTCAGGTCGTCGAGTTCACTCAACAACTCATTGTGCAGCCGCAGCATGCCTTCAGCGCGCTGTAAGACGACGTTGCCAGCTGCCGTCAGGCGGACATGCGAGCCCAGGCGGTCGAACAGGGGCGTGCCGAGGCTGTGCTCCAGTTGCGCGACCTGTTTGCTCACCGCCGACTGGCTGATGTGCAGGTGGTGCGCGGCTTGGGTGAATCCACCGTGGCGAGCCACTTCAACGAAAGTACGCAGTTGTTTGAATTCCATGAGCGAGATTCCAGTTTGGAATGGTGCTTAGTCTAACAATTCGTTTTCGGTATGGAAGGGGGCTCTTTAAACTGAAGCCCTGTCTGGAGTGGAAACAACATGAAACGCTTTGATGTAAAACGCGCGGGACGGCTGGTCAGTGAAGTCGCCGTATTGCTGGCCCTTTATTTTTTGGGGTGTCAGATCGCGACAGGCTGGCATTTACCGATACCGGGCGGGGTGATCGGCATGGTGCTGTTGCTGCTGGCGTTCGCCCTGGGTTGGGTCAAGCCTGCGACCTTGCAACGGGGGGCCGGTGTATTGATGGCCGAGATGCTGTTGTTCTTTATCCCCGCGTTGATGAGCCTGCTCGATTACGGGGGGCTGGTGCGCGATGACGGCTGGCGCATCCTGCTGGTCATCGGCATCAGCACGTTGTTGGTGATGGTGGTTACCGCGTTTACCGTCGAAGCCGTCTGCCGCTGGAGGTTGCGCCATGACGTTTGAATGCATGCCCGTGTTCTGGCTGGTGCTCACGTTGGCGGCTTATGGCTTGAGCCGCTGGTTATATCGGCGTACCGGGCGCTACCTACTGTCGCCACTGATTTTAGTGCCAGCCTTGTTGTTGGCGGTGGCCGTGCCGCTGAATACGGCTTACGCCGAATACTCCAGAGATACCCATTGGTTGATGCGGGTGCTGGGCCCGGTGACCGTGGCCTTCGCCGTGCCTATCTGGCAGCAACGCACACTGCTCGCGCAGCATTGGATGGCCTTGTTATTGGGCATGCTGGCAGGCAGCGTGGTGTCGATTGGCAGTTCGTTTTGGCTGGCCAGGGCGCTGGCGCTCGACACCTCACTGACCTTGTCATTGGTGCCACGCTCAATCACCACGCCGTTTGCCATGCCGCTGGCGCAAAGCCTGGGCGCAGTGCCGGATCTCACGGCCGTATTCGTGATGTTTACCGGGGTTTTTGGGGCGCTGATGGGCGGCATCCTGCTCAAGTGGTTGCCCTTGCGCAGCAGCCTGGCGCGCGGTGCGCTGTTTGCTGTCGGCGCCCACGGTGCGGGTGTCAGCCGTGCACGTGAGGTTGGTCATGAAGAAGGTTCGGTGGCCGGTTTGGTCATGGTGTTGACCGGCGTTCTTAACCTGTTTGCCGCCCCTTTGCTGACGTGGGTGCTTTAACGTTTTTCGTCGCCGCTGCCGCAGGCTGCAATCGAGCCCGAAGGGGGCGCGCTTTTGAAAAACCGGTGTGAAACACCTTGTCTCTCGTCAGCGGCGACAGGGCCTGTCGGTTCAAATCCCGGGCATAAAAAAGGCCGCTGTAAGACAGCGGCCAAAGAAGACGTTCATCAAGGAGCTACAAATCAACGTCAGGGTAAATCGGGGGGAGAGCAGAGTCGCTGGACTCAATGCTCTGGGCTTGTCCAAGGCCTGTGTGCCTGGCAAGTGCGGCAAGAATAATGTCTTGCCCGTCAGGGAGTAAGCCCGGTTTACGACAATCTCTTTTACAGCTTGGGCAACAGTCGTCCAAGGCTTGTAGCGCTCTAGGTCGAGGCTTGTGGCGGCCTGCTGTCAAAAAATAATGATCGTGCCTTATACCGCGGGGAAAGTTGATTGCGCACACGTTTAAGCTGGCTGATAACCCATCCGCCAACTGATGGCGTGAGCCGCAGCCAACAAGCGTTGTGCTGCCGGCCCATGTTCATCGGCATGAAACAGCGACGTGGGCCCCACGACTGTCAGCACCCCAGCCACTTTGCCGGTGGCTTCAAACACCGGGGCTGACAGGGCATCGACGCCCGGCATCAACAAACCATGCACAAAATGCAAACCTCGGGTGCGGATCTGCTCGCTGATGGCCGCATAGGCTTCAGCCGTTTGCAGCGGGTGCAGTTGATCGGTTTTCAGCTCTTGCTCGCGTAATTCGGCAGTTTCGCGGTCAGGCAAAAAGGCATTGAACACCAATCCGGTCGACGAACTTAATAGCGGCAGCACTGAGCCCAGCTTAGTGACCACCGTGACCGCACGAACGGCGGCCTCAATATGGACTACGGTCGCCCCCTGATTGCCCCACACGGCCAAAAAGCAGGTTTCGTTCAAGTCATCACGCAACTCAGCCAAGGGCAGAGCGGCGACTTTGAGCACATCCATGCTATTGAGCGCGGCCAAGCCCACGCGCAATGCCTCGCGGCCTAGAGCGTAATGATTGGTGGCGGCATTCTGTTCGGCAAACCCACTGGCAATCAGCGCCTGCAAGTAACGATGAACTTTGCTGGCGGGCATTTGCACGTGCTCGGCCAGGCGCGACAAAGAAGTCGATGGCGACAGCTCGGCCAAGGCCTTGAGGATGTCAGTGCCGACTTCTGCGGAGCGCACTTTCTGTTTGCCTGTGCTGTCAGTGTTGCTGCGGGGCTTTTCCATGGAGGCGCTGGTTCTCGGGACGAATGGGCGTCTTTATAGCTTGACGCTTAATACCAATCAAATTACGTTATGCGTAATCCGATTACGATAAAAATAACGCAGTGAGACATCGGTGCTTTCAACGCCGAGTGAATCCACTGTTTTCTCCACGCTGGAGGCTCCATGAACCTCGACTCGTCTTTGTCTGACCTCACGTATCAATCCGGGTTTGGCAATGAATTCAGCAGTGAAGCGCTACCCGGCGCTTTGCCGGTTGGGCAAAACTCCCCGCAAAAAGTCCCTTATGGCCTGTACGCCGAATTGTTATCCGGCACGGCATTCACCATGGCGCGCAGCGAGTCTCGGCGCACCTGGATGTACCGCATCAAGCCGTCAGCCAATCACCCGGCGTTTATCAAGCTTGAACGTCAATTGGCCGGAGGGCCGCTGGGGCCGGTGACGCCCAATCGTTTACGCTGGAACCCGCTGCCGATTCCTGACGAGCCCACCGACTTCATCGACGGTCTGGTGGGCATGGCTGCCAATCATGGTGCGCAAGAACCAGCGGGTATCCGCATTTATAGCTACCGCGCCAACACCTCGATGCAACGTGTATTTTTCAATGCTGATGGCGAGTTGTTGCTGGTACCGGAACAGGGACGCTTGCGCATTGCCACCGAATTGGGGCGTTTGGACCTTGAGCCTCTGGAAATTGCGGTTATCCCGCGTGGGCTCAAGTTTCGTGTTCAATTGCTCGACGCGCAGGCGCGTGGCTACATCGCTGAAAACCATGGCGCGCCGCTGCGCCTGCCGGACCTGGGGCCGATTGGCAGCAATGGCCTGGCCAATCCACGTGACTTTTTGACCCCGACTGCGCACTACGAAGACTCGCAGCAGCCGGTCACGCTGGTGCAAAAGTTTCTCGGCGAACTGTGGGGCTGCGAGCTGGATCACTCGCCCCTGAACGTGGTCGCGTGGCACGGCAACAATGTGCCGTACAAATATGATTTGCGCCGTTTCAACACCATTGGCACGGTCAGCTTTGACCATCCCGATCCCTCTATTTTCACCGTTCTGACTTCGCCCACCAGCGTGCCGGGTTTGGCCAATCTCGATTTCGTGATCTTCCCGCCGCGCTGGATGGTGGCTGAAAATACCTTCCGTCCGCCGTGGTTCCATCGCAATTTGATGAACGAGTTCATGGGCCTGATCCAGGGCAGCTATGACGCCAAAGCCGAGGGTTTTTTACCTGGCGGAGCGTCGCTGCACAGCTGCATGAGCGCCCATGGCCCGGATGCCGAAACCTGTACTAAAGCCATCGCCGCCGATCTGCAACCGAGCAAAATCGATAACACCATGGCCTTTATGTTTGAGACCAGCCAAGTGCTGCGTCCGAGCCAGTTCGCCCTCGAATGCCCGCAACTGCAGCCTAATTACGACGCGTGCTGGGCTTCGCTGCCCTCCACCTTTACCCCGAATCGGAGATAACCCATGACCCAGTCCGCATTAACCCTGAGTTGGATCGGCTCCGCTAACGGACACCGCGATTTCCCGCTGCAAAACCTGCCGCTGGGCATCTTCAGCCTCAAGGGCTCGGCCCCGCGCAGCGGCGTTGCGATTGGCGAGCATATCTTTGATCTGGAAGCCGCGCTGGCGGCCGGCTTGTTTGAAGGGCAAGCCAAAGTCGCGGTCGAAGCCTCGTTGGGCGGTTCGTTGAACGCTTTTTTTGCGCTGGGCAAAACAGCCCGCGTCGCGTTGCGTGAGCGCTTGCTGGAACTGCTGAGCGAAGGCAGTACCCTGCGCGGAAAAATCGAAGCTCAAGGCGCAACATTGCTGCCATTGGCGGCCGATTGCGAACTGCATCTGCCGGCCAAAATCGGTGACTACACCGACTTTTATGTCGGCATCGAACACGCGAAAAATGTCGGTAAATTATTCCGTCCCGATAATCCGTTGCTGGCGAACTACAAGTACGTGCCAATTGGTTACCACGGCCGTGCGTCGACGATTCGCCCGTCGGGTGTCGACGTGCGCCGTCCCAAAGGTCAAACCTTGCCGGCAGGCCAGACGGAGCCGAGCTTCGGCCCTTGTACCCGTTTGGACTATGAGCTGGAGCTGGGTATCTGGGTGGGGCAGGGCAACGAGATGAGCGAAGCCATCCCCGTGAGCGAAGCGGGCGAACACATTGCCGGTTTTTGCCTGCTCAATGACTGGTCGGCGCGGGATATTCAAGCGTGGGAATACCAGCCACTGGGGCCTTTTCTATCCAAAAGCTTTATTACCAGCATTTCGCCATGGGTGGTGACGGCCGAAGCGCTGGAGCCGTTCCGCCGCGCGCAACCGGCTCGCCCCGAGGGTGACCCACAGCCGTTGGCCTACCTGTTGGATCCCCAGGACCAAGCCAGTGGCGCACTGGACATCGAGCTGGAAGTGCTGCTGTTGACCGAGTCCATGCGCGAGCAAAACCTGCCTGCGCACCGTTTGGGCCTGAGCAACAGCCTGAATATGTACTGGACCGCCGCGCAGTTGGTGGCTCATCACAGCGTTAACGGTTGCCAGTTGCAGTCGGGCGATCTGTTCGGCTCGGGCACCTTGTCGGGGCCTGATCGCTCACAACTGGGCAGCCTGCTGGAAATCACCGAAGGCGGCAAACACCCGATTGAGCTGGCGTCGGGTGAGGTGCGTAGATTCCTCGAAGACGGTGACGAAATCATCCTGCGCGCCCGCTGCACGCGTGAAGGCTATGCCTCTATCGGTTTCGGCGAATGCCGGGGCAAGGTCATCGCTGCACGCTAACGGGAGCGAGCTATGGAACTCTTTGCCTACTACCGTTCAACGTCGTCGTACCGGGTGCGAATTGCGCTGGCGCTCAAAGGCCTGGATGCCCTGGTCGTGCCGATCAATCTGCTCTCGGGTGAGCATCGTCAGCCGGCGTATCGAGCGATCAACCCGCAAGGCCGTGTACCGGCCTTGCGCACTGACGAAGGCAGCGTGTTGATCCAATCCCCGGCGATCATCGAGTACCTCGAAGAGTGCTATCCGGCGGTGCCGTTGTTGTCCCAATCGCTGGTGACCCGAGCTCACGAGCGAGCGGTTGCGGCCCTGGTGGCGTGTGATATTCACCCGCTGCACAATGTCAGCGTGCTTAATCAACTGCGCCAATTGGGCCAGGACGAAGAGCAGGTGGCACAGTGGATCGGTCACTGGATCACTCAAGGTCTGGCAGCCATTGAGCAACTGATAGGCGATAGCGATTATTGCTTTGGCTCTGAGCCAGGGCTGGCGGACGTGTACTTGATCCCGCAGTTGTATGCCGCAGAGCGGTTCAACGTGTCGCTGGCAGCGTATCCGCGAATTGCGCGGGTAGCAGCATTGGCAGAACAGCACCCGGCATTTATCAAGGCGCATCCTGCGAATCAGCCAGATACACCGACGTAATCATGCAGGCGCTGGCGCAGGCTGTGATCTTTAGGTCTTAAAAATCAAAAGATCGCAGCCTGCTGTAGCTCCACGGAGGTGGCTTCTAAATTCTTACCTGCATATGTCTATAAGCTCGTAAATCTATGTAACTTATTCCCGCGCTCTTCAGCGACTTTTCTGTCACGGCCTATACTGGCGATTACCTTTCTCCGATCGAGGGCTGGTTCATGTTTGCTCTCATGCAAAGCGCTCATGTGGAGTCGCTGCACCTCAGCGTTGACCCTGTCACAGGACTCAAGGCTGTGATCGCTATTCATAGCAGTCGCCTGGGCCCAGCGTTGGGCGGCTGTCGTTACCTGGCTTATCCCAACGACGAAAGTGCGGTGAATGATGCCATCCGTTTAGCTCAAGACATGAGCTATAAAGCTGCGCTGGCCGGTTTGTCGGTAGGCGGGGCGAAGGCGGTGATCATGCGTGCGCCGCATGTTGAAAGTCGCGCCGCGTTGTTTGAAGCGTTCGGTCGTTGTGTCGAACAACTCGACGGTCGCTATATCACGGCAATCGATAGCGGGACTTCGACTGCCGACATGGACTGCATCGCCCAATACACCCAGCACGTCACCAGCACCACTGCGGCTGGCGACCCCTCGGCGCATACCGCCATGGGCGTGTTCGCCGGTATTCGCAGCACAGCGTCATCGCGCCTGGGCAGCGACAACCTCGAAGGCCTGCGGGTCGCGATCCAGGGGTTGGGCAAGGTAGGGTATGCGCTGGCGGAGCAACTGCACGCTGCCGGTGCTGAATTGCTGGTGTGCGATACAGACCCCGGCAAGGTGCGTCTGGCCATGGAACAGTTGGGGGCTCATCCAGTGGCGTGCGAAGCCTTGCTCAGTACCCCGTGTGACATCTTGGCGCCGTGCGGACTAGGCGGCGTGCTGAACTGGCACAGCGTCGCGCAACTGCGCTGTTCAGCCGTGGCCGGATGCGCCAATAACCAGCTGACCAACCTGCAGGTCGCCGACCAACTTGAGCGTAGGGGCATCTTGTATGCGCCCGATTACGTCATCAATTCGGGTGGTTTGATCTTTATGGCCCTTACCCATCAAGGGGCACAGCCAGAAGCGATCAATCAACTCTTACTGCGCATCAGCGAACGTCTGACCGGCATCTACGCCCATGCCCAAGCGGAAAAGCGCTCACCGGCCCGAGTCTCGGATGAATTGGCGAAGCGGTTGTTGTATCCCGAGGATTAAAACTCTGGCCTACCCTCTGTAGCCCCCCCTGTAGCAAGCTCGCGCTTGCTGGTGTGAGGTGCGCACGCACGTTTTGCCAGTTACTCGTCTGCCTCATTGCTCAGCTCGGCCAACGCCGCGGCATTGTTTTTAAAGGCTGCTGCGAATACCGCGCGGTTTTTGGCCATGTAGATACCGGCATCCTCTGCCTGTTTCTCGGTCAAGTCGGGGACATTTTTTAGCAGCACCACAGTGAGCGACTCAGCCAGCTCAAGCATTTGGTCATGCGCATCGGCGAGTTTTCGGTCCACGAAGGTAGTCTCCAAGTCGCGGGTACTGCGATACAGGGTTTCAACAGCCATAGTTGGCCTCGTCATCAGGTGCAGTGTTGGAGGGGAAATTCCCCCTGATCGGGTTGAAGCTAAACCACAAGGACTGCGCATTTAACAAATAACAAACGTTTTCACGGTCACTCATTCGGCAATCACTGTGTTTTTATACAGCTAAAAGCATAGGCCAATCGCCACGTTTTTAATAGTGACTTTTTTACTCTAGTGCAAGTGACGTGTCTAATCGCTGCTGACCATCATCTCACTGGCGGTGGGTGGCCTTTTTTCTGCATGCAGAAACCGTCACGTTCATTGCGGATGATCCGTTCTAATCGAATCAAGGAGCTGCATCGTGAGAGTAAACAAGGCTGAGAAGCTACGTCGCCGGGTACATGAACTGGCCGAATCGATGGGCAATCTGTTCGTTGAAACCTTCCACTACCTGGCGTTGTTTGCCATAGGTGCCGTCACGGCCTGGGCGGCGGTGATGGAATTTCTGCAGATGGTGGAGAAGGGCAACATTTCCATCGATGACATTTTGCTGCTGTTTATCTACCTCGAACTGGGCGCCATGGTCGGGATTTATTTCAAGACCAACCACATGCCCGTGCGGTTCCTGATTTACGTGGCGATCACGGCATTGACCCGCTTGCTGATTTCCAATGTGTCGCACCACAACCCGCCGGACATGGGCGTGGTGTATCTGACGGGGGCGATTCTGCTGCTGGCGTTTGCGATTCTGGTGGTGCGCTATGCGTCGTCGCAGTTCCCGTCCGTGAAGATCGAGAACCCGCACCGCAAGACGGGCGCCGGTTCTGGCGAACACCCGGAAGTGGAGAAGGGCGAGTTGTAATCCTGTATTGCGTGCAACCACAAAAAAGGGCGGGCTTACCAAAGTAAGCCCGCCCTTTTTAGTGCGCCTTGGGCGCTGAATCAGCTATTGATGGCGAGTTCCTGCTCTTTTTCCAAAAACTCTTCTTCAAGCAAAGCGTCAGGGCTTTGTTTTTGCTCTTTCTCTTCAAACCCTTCAACGGCAAGTTTAGGGGTGTGTTTGCCACGCAGTTTGCCGAACAAATGCTCCAGAGCGTGCTCCAGTTTGGTCGCAGCGCCTTCAACGGCGAGTGTCAGTTCATTCGCCTTGTGGGACACAAGGATGGGTTGATGACCTTTTGGACGAGCCTCCATTTTGCAGAGTTTGTCTTTTGGACCGGATTTGCCACCGTTCTCGTCGGTTACATGCACGATCACTCGAGTCAGGTCTAACAAATGACGTTCGAGCGTAACTTCAACTGTAGCTGTCACCCAATTTTGGGTACGTACGTCAACAGCGATGTTCTTATCGGAAAAGACTTCAGTTTGCATAATTCTTCCCTTCTCTAGCGTGCTCGTGTGAGTTCTGACGGCCTCACGACTCAAAGGTTCATCGTCAGCGCTCAGTTACAGTGTTTGAGCCGATGAGCAAATATTTCAAGCACTATTTTCAATAAAAAACATTCGCCTTGATCGGTGTCAGTCTTTGGCAGGGACAAAAGCCCGCGTGTGCGGGCCATGGCTGATGTATATCAAAATGCGACAGAGCTTTGGACATACAGCTGTGCCAGCAAAAAGGCCCGCTTGACCCGGGAGGGCAGGCCGGCGAGCAATTGATCCTGCACAGCCCGTCATCTCGTTTTGCATATGAGAATATTTATCATTAATATCTGGTTACTTTTCTGACTTCCGCATCGACGCCCATGATCCCTCCCGAACACAAGGATGGTCCTGGCAGTGAATCGCGCCATGGACGTGCGCATTTTCTGCAGGTGTTTTTATCCCAGCGCCCGCAAATGGAAGCGCTGGTGAGTCGTCGCGTGGGCTGTCGGGCTACCGCTGCCGATCTGGTTCAGGATTTATTTCTGCGGTTCTGGCGACGGCCCCTGGTGCAGGTCGAGGAACTGGGCACTTACTTATTGCGTTGTGCGGGCAATATTGCGATCGACCACTTGCGCAGCGAAGGCACCCGAGATCGGGTCAACCAGCACTGGCAGTCCGATCCTGATGCTCTAGGCAGCGAACCTCAGGCGGCACTGGAGGCGGGTAATGATTTGCGTCAGGTAGAAGCGGCCTTGCGTAGCCTGCCTGAGCGCACGCGACATATCTTTTTGCTCAATCGCATTCACGGTCGCACCTATGCCGACATTGCCAAGGTCATGGGCGTGTCCCAAAGCGCTGTCGAAAAACATATGATGCGCGCCTTAGAGGCCTGCAAGGCCAGCTTGCGTGAGCCGCCAGGGGCAGCTTCGTGACCTCTCATCCGCCTATCCAGGTGACACCCGAGCAGGAGCGCATGGCGCTGCAATGGCTGAGCGTGCTGCACGATCAGCCGGACAGTGGTGATCAGGCCACCTTCAGCCGCTGGCTGCAAGCCGACCCTGCCCATGCGCAGGCTTACGCCCAGGCGCAAGTGGTGTGGGAATTGAGCGAAGTGGCCGGTAGTACCTTGGCTAACGAAGATGCGCGGGTGTTGCAGCGCTACCTCTCCCAGATGAATGGGAGCCGTCGCAGTCGCATCGCGCGCTGGTCCGGGGGGCTGGCAGTGGCGGCCTGCCTGTTGTTGATGGCGGGCGTTTTGGCGGGCTGGCAACCGATGCGCTGGGTGAATGACTTGGGCGCCGATTACGTCAGTGCGCCGGGACAAGTGCGCACGCTGACCCTGGCCGATAAATCCGAAGTCACGCTGGGCGCCGACAGCGCCATCGCGGTCAACTTCAACGCCCGTGAACGCCATGTCGAGTTGCGCCGTGGCGTGGCGTTTTTCCATGTAACCCATACTGGCCTGCCGTTTGTGGTAGACGCCGACGGCGGTGAAGCGCGGGTACTGGGCACCGAATTTGAAGTCCGGTTGCAGTTGCGCGGGGCACAGGTCACGGTGTTGTCCGGGCGGGTCGGGGTCAAGGCTGACAAAGATGCGCCGCAGCAGATTCTCACCGCCGATCAACAAGTGGCCTACGGCTCTGGCGTGGCAGAGGCTGTGCAACGCGTCGACAGCCTCGCGCAATTGGGTTGGCGCACAGGCTGGCTGACGTATTACAAGACGCCCATGGTAGACGTTGTGGCCGACCTCAAGCGTTATTACCCAGGCCAGATTGTGCTGCTGAACGCTCAATTGGGAGAGCGGCGCATCAGCGCCAGCTTCCCCAGCCAGGACCCGCAAGCGGTGATCAACTCACTGCAAGGCGTGCTGGGGTTTGAACAGCACAATGTGTTGGGGCGGGTGATTGTTCTGCGTTGAGTGTGATCGCAGGTACTTTTTTCGCTGGGAGCCGTATCAACATTATTTTTCAATCTCAGGTGAGGTATACCCCGCGCCCATCCGTGTAGTGCTTGAAAATGCGAAAAATTCGCATTCCGTAACAGGTCACACACAGGTCATGAGCATGAAGTCCAGGGCAAAGTCGGCGGCAGGCGGTTCGGTAAAGCGGTGGTTGGGCGCGGCGGCGCTGATGATGGTGGGCCTGGCGCTGAGCCCGCTGAGCGTGGCGCTGGCGCAGGGTGCTGCCCAGCAGCAATCCGTGGCCCTGTTTGATTTCAATCTGCCCGCTAAGCCCTTGCCTCAAGCGCTCAACGATTTCAGCCGGGTCACCGGCCTCAGTGTGGTCTACACCGACGACGCTCCATTTGGCCTGCAAGCCCCTGCCGTCAAGGGCCGTATGAGTGCTGACCACGCCTTGCAGCAATTATTGGCGCAGTCGAGCTTTAACCTCCGCCGTATCGACGGTAAAACCTATGCCCTCGAACCCCAGCCGACCGAGGGGGCCTTGAACCTGGGTGCCACCAGCATTACGTCGCAGCTGCAAAACGACGCCACGTATCAGCCACCGGCCACCACCTCGGTGATGCGCGGCACAGGCTCGTCGATGGAAGTCCCGCAAACCATCAACGTGGTACCCGCTCAGGTCATTCGCGATCAGGCGCCGCGCAATCTGGATGACGCCCTGAACAACATCAGCGGCATTACGCAGGGCAACACGCTGGGCAGCACCCAGGACTCGGTCATGAAGCGCGGTTTTGGTGACAACCGCGATGGTTCGATCATGCGTGATGGCATGCCGATTGTGCAGGGGAGGGCGCTCAATGCCACTGCTGAGCGAGTCGAAGTGCTCAAAGGCCCGGCCTCGTTGTTGTACGGCATTCAAGACCCGGGTGGCGTGGTCAACGTGGTCAGCAAAAAGCCCCAATTGCAGGCGTATAACGCGCTCACGGTTCGAGGCTCGAGTTATGGCTCAGGTAAGAATGGCAGCGGCGCCAGCCTGGACAGCACCGGCCCGATGGGGGATTCGGGGCTGGCTTACCGGATGATCGTCGACCACGAAGACGAAGATTACTGGCGCAACTTTGGCGTGCATCGCGAGACGCTGGTAGCGCCCTCGCTGGCCTGGTATGGCGACAACACCCAAGTGCTGCTGGCGTACGAACACCGTGAATTCCTGTCACCGTTTGACCGCGGCACCGCGATCAATCCCGCGACCAATCATCCGTTGGACATCCCGGCCACGCGCCGTCTGGATGAGCCGTTCAACAACATGGAAGGGCGTTCGGACCTGTACCGCTTTGAAGTCGATCATGACCTCAATGACGACTGGAAAGCCCACTTCGGTTACAGCTGGAACCGCGAAACCTACGACGCCAGCCAAGTGCGCGTGACCAAGGTCAACTCCGACGGCACCCTGACCCGTAGCATGGACGGCACTCAAGGCGCCCTCACCACCGACCGCTTTTCCACGTTCAGCCTGCAAGGCAGCGTCCAGGCGGCAGGTATGCAACATGATCTGGTGTTTGGCTTCGATGATGAATACCGCAAAATCTATCGCGCTGAATTGATCCGTCAAAACAGTAAGTCCACCTTCAGCTACCTCGATCCGGTGTACGGCAATGAAGTGGCCGGTACCACGGTCAGCGCCAAAGACAGCAACCAGACGGACTTGCTGCGCAGTGACTCGTTGTTTGCTCAGGACTCCATTCACCTCACCGATCAATGGATTCTGGTGGCCGGTGCGCGCTTGCAGAAGTATGACCAATTGGCCGGTAAAGGCATTCCGTTCAAGGCCAATACTGATACCAACGGGGTTAAATGGATTCCGCGTGCCGGTCTGGTGTACCGCTACACCGATGAGTTGTCCTTCTACGGCAGTTACACCGAATCGTTCAAGCCCAACTCCAGCATCGCCCCGCTGGATGGCGGTGTGGTGCTGGATTCGGCCATTGCACCCGAGCAGTCCAAAGCCTGGGAGTTGGGCGCCAAGCTGGATATTCCAGGGCGTATCACCGGTACGGTGGCGTTGTATGACATTAAAAAACGCAACGTACTGGTGTCGACAACCGTGGGCGCAGACACCGTTTACTCAACGGCGGGCCAGGTGCGCTCACGTGGCCTTGAGCTGGATGTCAGCGGCCAGTTGAGCGAGAACTGGAGCCTGATCGGCAGCTACGCCTACACCGATGCCGAAGTGACCAAAGACCTCACCTACCAAGGCATGCGCTTGCAGAACGTGGCCAAAAACAGCGGCTCGGTGTCGGCGGTGTATGACTTCGGGACCCTCATCGGCGGTGACAAGCTGCGGGTCGGTGCGGGCGCACGCTATGTGGGCGAACGGGCAGGTGATGCCCTGAATGACTTTGACCTGCCGGCCTACACCGTTGCCGATGCCTTCGCCACCTACGGCACCCACATCGAAGGGCAGAAGGTCAAATTCCAGTTCAACGTAAAAAACCTGTTTGACCGCACCTACTACACCTCGGCGGCCAGCCGAACCTTCGTCTCGATAGGTGATTCGCGTCAGTTCACGCTCTCCAGCACTCTGGAGTTTTAAACCCGATCTGTCACTCACGCAGGCTGCGATCTTTTGATGTTTAAGATCAAAAGATCGCCAGACACGTGCTCTTACAGGGGCCTAAAAGCGGCCCGGTATTCCCCCGGCGTGGCGCCCATGGCTTGCTTGAACCGATTGGTGAAATGGCTGGCGCTGGCGAAACCACACGCCAGGGCAATGTCCCCCAGAGCCAGTGAACCGTTGCGCAGCCATTCACGGGCGCGTGTCATGCGCCGGGCCAACACGTATTGGTGAGGCGGTACGCCGAAGCTTTCACGAAACATCCGCGCAAAGTGATAGGGCGACAGTGCGCATTGCGCGGCCAGTTGCCCG
The DNA here is from genome assembly GCF_044762555.1 of Pseudomonas sp. NPDC096917. NCBI lineage: Bacteria > Pseudomonadati > Pseudomonadota > Gammaproteobacteria > Pseudomonadales > Pseudomonadaceae > Pseudomonas > Pseudomonas sp. NPDC096917. The sequence continues at coordinate 148,305 of NZ_JBIWEO010000006.1, forward strand.
ATGCTGATCGGTTCGGCCAGCGAGTGCTCAATATGCTCGACCAAGTGGCGCCGTTGCCAGGCGGCCAACCCGCCTTTGAGTTGTAGCCCGTCGCGCATTCCCACCTGACTCAACAACGCATGGTCGAGCACGGCGCTGGCCAGGCTGCTGGTTAGCAAACGCTCGCCCGGTTCGCTCCAGTTCATGTTGATCAACTGATGAAAGCGCTGGCTTTGCTGCTCATCGTCCTGAAACGTGATCTCGCGCAGTTGCAGGGTGCGGGGTTCACGGTCGAGCAACGTGATGCAACCCAGTGCGAATTGCTCTTGACTGACATACACGTGGGCCAGCCGGATTTCACCGTTAATGATCCACGAGGACTGATGCTCGGCGGGCAGCACGCAGAGTTTGCCGGGTGCGCCCCTGGCGCCCGGTTTTTCGCGGCGAAAGGTACCGGTACCGCCCGAGATGTAGCACGACAACGTGTGGTGAGTCGGCGCCTCGTAGCAACGCGCGTCATGATGGTTGCTCCACAACGCCGTAGCCATGCCGTCACCCAATTCGGCGCTGTGCTCCAGCCGGGCATTGGGCGAGCTGCCCATGGCTTGAAAGACTTGCAGGTTGTGCAGTGTGTGCATGATCAGATCTCCAACGTGTTGCATCCTACTCTGTCGCCCAAGGCCTGCCAGCCCCGTTCAAACAAAAGCGCAAGAATCTGCAAGTGCAGCCATGCGCCAGGCCACACACTGAAAGTCATTGACTGGAGTGCGCCATGAACCTGTTTTTATATGCTTTAACGGTACTGATCTGGGGCACCACGTGGATTGCACTCAAACTGCAACTGGGCGTTGTTGCGATTCCTGTGTCGATTGTTTATCGCTTCGGCCTGGCTGCGCTGGTGCTGTTCGCACTGCTGCTGCTCAGTGGTCGACTGCAAGTCATGAACCGGCGCGGCCACCTGATTTGCCTGGCTCAGGGCCTGTGCCTGTTCTGCGTGAACTTCATGTGCTTTTTAACCGCCAGCCAATGGGTGCCCACGGGGCTGATCGCGGTGGTGTTTTCCACCGCCACGCTATGGAACGCCCTGAATGCGCGGGTGTTCTTCAAACAGAAAATCGCCCGTAACGTGATCGCCGGGGGAGCCTTGGGCCTGCTTGGGTTGGCATTGTTGTTCTGGCCAGAATTGAGCGGGCACACCGCAACGCCTGAAACCCTGCTGGGGTTGGTGTTGGCCCTGATCGGCACGATGTGCTTCTCGGCGGGGAACATGTTGTCTAGCCTGCAACAAAAAGCCGGGCTCAAACCCCTGACCACCAATGCCTGGGGCATGATGTATGGCGCGAGCATGCTGGCGTTGTACTGCGGGATCAGTGGCATTGCGTTCAACATGGAGTGGAACGCGCGCTACATGGGTTCGTTGCTGTACCTGGTGATTCCGGGGTCGGTGATTGGCTTTACCGCGTACCTGACCCTGGTCGGGCGCATGGGCCCCGAGCGGGCGGCGTATTGCACGGTGTTGTTCCCGCTGGTGGCGCTCAACGTGTCTGCTTTTGTTGAGGGGTACCAGTGGACGGCACCAGCCTTGGCCGGGTTGGTGCTGGTGATGCTGGGCAATGTATTGGTGTTCCGTAAGCCAAAACCGATAGTTCTGCCTGAAAACAGCAAACGTTTGGCCTGATTGCGTGGCTATGGCTCAAAGGGGCGCAGGTGGTACATATCTAACGATATACGTGGGGGCAGGTCATTAGTCTCAGGGTTTAACTCCTGAGTAGCCCCCATGGCCCTTTTAGACAATAACCGACTGACTTCGCCTTTTTTATCCGCAACACACTGGGCCGAACAAGAGGTGTTCGATCATTTGCGTCAATCGCTCAAAAGCCAGTTCGCGTCACTGACCGACGCCGAGCAACGTCGTTACCGTCAGTTAGCGCATCAATATTCAACGGCTACCAAAAACGTAGAGCGTGAAGACAAAAGACTAAAAGAGGCGTTTCAAACGGAGGGTGTTGCCCGGATTCGGGCGAAGTTACTGGCGTTGACGGGCAAGGATCTGGACCCGCTCAAGGTCTATATACATACCCGGTACTTGCATACCCCGCAGAGGCCGCAGCAATTTCCCCAACGGCTCAGGCGCTCGCTCGATGCGACTGAGGATGAGCCGCTCCCGGAGCCACTCCCGCTGCTCGATGAAGGCACACCGATTGCGTATGTGCTGAGCATGACCCTGTGGGAGGCGGCCTGTTCGAACTATGGTTTTCTTGCCTATTTTGCGAGCTACAGAAGTGACAGCCTGGTCAATGCCAGCTTTATCAATGAATCGCCCGGCATCGACTTCAGAACGGCACAATTGCCTGACAACATCGATACAACGTCCATTATCCCCGCCAACACATTTATCGATGTGGCACGCAGTCTTAATCTGGGGGAAGCACTTCAAGTACGGATAGTGGAGGCTCTACTGCCCGACGCAAGCCTTCATGGGGTGTTAGGCACCCAGACAAAGGCGCATCTGCAGTTTAGTTTGATGGAGTTTTATAGAACCTGTGGTCCAAACCCGCAAAAGCGGGCCGCAGTCAAAGCACTCAGTGATGCAATGGACAGTGAATCCAGTGCCTTGAAGGTCACTCAAATAGTCCTGACGATCAAGTTCACGGCTGCGGAACTGTTGAGTGGCCAGGGATTTCATCCTCAAAGAGGATTTTCTATTTCAAGCCGGCTTGTACCCACTGATCGAACGGATGCCCATCAGTTCATCATCCCGTTTTATCAGATAGAGCTGCCGGGCACGGAGGGGATGTTCAGTTTTTTCCCTGGCCGCCCAGCGGGTGAACTGCGCTGGCACAGCTCTCAAACGCACCTGATCACGGATATGCGCAACCAGTTACTCAGGGATCGTGCCGAAAAGAATCTGGACTGGTTCAGGGCGCAGTTGTCCGAGGAAATCCTGGGCAAGTTGATGACGGTTGTTCCAGAGCCCGCAGGCGCGGGCAACTTTGGCTTTAACATCCAGGGTCAGTTGCCCCGTATCAGACGTGACTGGGTAGTCTTTGACGATTTGGGCTTCAAGGCTGTCCGTCATCAAACATCTCTGGAGGCACCGCTCTTTTATTTTCATTGCGGGCTCTATGCCAACCGAGCCCTGCAAATGGCGCAGGAGCGGTCAATCAAAGACTGGGAGGACCTGGTATCGGCGGTCAGCACCTTATTTGACGAGTTATCAAGTCTTTTATTGATCCCGGTACCCGGTGCTACCAAGGGGCTCTCCAAGGTCATTCTCTTACTGTTTTTGGGCAGCACGGTAAAGGATGTGTTCAGTGCGTTGGAGCAATCGTTCCAGGGTGATCACAGTGGGGGCGCACAACTGCTGCTGGACGCCCTGGATATGTTGGTCACCCCACTGCTGCACAGGAAGGCGGGCGCACTGGCTCAACGTCGTCACGCACAGTTGTTGCAACAGATGGGGCAACCCAGAACCTTTATCCGGGCAGATGGGCGTACTGATCTATGGCAAAGCGACCCGGCACGTTTCGCTGGGGTTCCCGCGTCAGTCACAGACAACATGGCGCTGGATGAGCAGGGTATTTATCGACATTCAGGGCGTGACTATGTCTTTCTGGAAAAAGACGGTCAGCGCTATGTCGTCGAAGTTGTGCGTAATCCTGACGGCACATGGCGGGCCATCGCCAAGGTCGAGCCGGGCGCCTACAGGCCGCCAGTTGTTTGGGATGAGGCTCAACGGCGCTGGCAATTGGCGTTGGATGACAGCCCTGGGCTAAGCGATAGCCAGTTACTGTGCCGGATGGTCAGCGGCATGACTGCCCAGGCGGCGCAAAGGGCGCTGGCTGTCAGTGCTGTGAGCCGGGCAGATTTACAGGTGCTATGGGCTGGAGGTCATGCACCGGCAGCGCTGACGGATGCGGTCACTCGGTTCCAGGCCGATCTTCAGCTCCAGCGTTGTGCCGATGGCTTGAACCGTTATGAGCATTCCCCCTCGGTGATCGAGCGCCCCGTATTGGCGTTAATACCCCGACTTGATTGCTGGCCAAAAGACAGCAGCCTCATAGTGCTTGATAGCGATAGCCCCATGATCGAAATGTATGGACAGACAACTCAAGTCATCAAATCGCTCAATGGGGTGTGGTTAAAGCGTCTGGATGATGGCGAGCTTGTTTCAACAACGTCTTCACTGCTCAAAGCGTTTCCTGACGATCTGTTAAGTGCGCTCATCAAGCAGTTATCACTGCCAACCGATGCGTTGCAGATGAGTCAGTTGCTGATCTCACAGCTTAATGAGCACAAAGAGGCTTTATTCACCGCCTTGACCGTGAACAAGGATGCTCTTCCTGTGGACGGCCTGCCAACCAGTCGCGATCTCACTTATCTACCGCTTGATTCCCCCAGAAAAGCCACGATTCCCCCAGCGATTTTCGACCTGCGCAAGGTACATCCCAGCCTCACAATGGCGCGCTGCTATGAGTTGCTGCGTCTTTATCCGGACCTGGCCAATCATGGCCAGCACCTTCATGAAACGCTTGAGCGGCGTGCATTGCTGGGCTCAAAGCGTTTGCCCGAGTCTGTGCATGAGGCCGTCCGCAAGGCCGAATTTTCGAGCAGGGTTGAATGCTTGCTGGATGCTGTTTACCACCCTCGCGGGTTTAATCCAGTCGTCGATCAATGCTTGCAGGAGCTGTGCACCTCGAAGCTCAAGCAATGGTTTGACGTTGATTTGATCATTTATCCCCCGGGCGAGAACGTCGTTGCGGGCGCCGGTTTTGAAAAATACCGCAAGAATGAACTGGGGTTCGTTGACCACGGAGCCGGGCGCTATTGGGCTTATGACATGCAGCTTCACACCCCTATACCCGCCGTGGCTGGGCCGGACAGTTTTTTTGCGGCATTGATTGCAGGTCTGGTGACTTCACCACGAATCAAAAGCCAGCTCAGTGCTGCACAGGTGACAGTGGGGGGATGGCGCCAGGCCATGGGCGATGAACTGGTTGCCCAACGTACCCCAGACGGATTCATTGATACGGCACATCCGCAAGTAGAACGCTATGCACTGGCTGACGTGGACGCCTCAAGCCAACTGGAACAGGATGCCCAAGGTATTTACACCCACAATGGTCGCCCCTGCGTTGGGCTGGATTTTCATTGTTATGAGGTTCAATCCCCGACGGATGGCTGGGTGAATGCGATCATCGACTCGAGCCGTTTTGCCCGTGCGCCGATTCCGGTTTATGGCAATGGTGAGGGGGCCTGGCGCCACCACTATGAGCAGCCGATGGAGTGGGACGGGCAGTATCTGTTGCAGCGTCTTGGGTACCGCGCGTCAGGTTTTAACAGCGATCAAATAACCGGCATTTTGCACGTCAGCAACACGACCGAGGACATGCTCAGGCGAGTGCATGTAAACCGTGAGCCAGTCCCGCCCCTGTTGGTTGATACGCTGCAACGATTCAGGCACGTTCAGCGCCTTGAAACCCTGGTGGTCAAGCGCGATGAACAGGTTGAGCGCTCATTGTTCGATGATATAGCCGATGCGTTTGACGGGGCGCATCCTGGCCTTTTGGCAAAGTTGACGTCTGCGCAGTTGGGAGCGCTCAGGCAGTCAATGCGCCCAGGCGATACTTATTTTGACCTGCTCACGGACACCCCTGACGAGTTGAGGTATGTACACGCGCTTTATCATTATTTGATCCGCTCAACAGGCGGCGTCACGCCTGCTTTGTTTGATGCGGTTGCGCAGGTCTCCGAGAACCAGCCTGGCCGACGAGTAGCCTTGTTAAAACGGGTCTTTCCCGGTTTGCCTGCGTGCATCGCCAGCGATCTGGTGCGCAGCGCCAATCGAACCGAAACCCGGCAGTTGAGAGAGCAGGGCCGTGTGCCGTTGCGGCTAGCAGAAGAAGCACGCGTTTATTTGCGGGAGTTAAGAGTCAACCGTGCCATCGAAGGCTTTTACCTGCCTGCCCTGCAAAATAACGACAGTGTGAGGTTAATGCTGGACGCGTTCGGCAAACAGCCCGGCTGGTCTGCGACGCTCAAGGTTGAGGTTCGTGAGGGTTCTGTTAACGGCACGTTGCTCAGTCAGTTGGGGCCCGACATTGGCGCTGTCCAGTTAACGCTTGTAAGAACTGGTCAAGGCTGGCAAGCCTTCTCGGTGCCCGCGCGCGACTTAAGCGTCAGCCCTCAGGATTTTTTCACGACGTTACTGGCAGCATTGCCGGACGCTGAGCGTACGGCTTTGGGCGACAACTATGCCGGTGGCAGCGAGTTGCTGAAGGAGAAACTGACCTTAACGGTTATCCAGAACCGCGAGCAGATCAACAGTACCTTAGGCATGGTGGCCAAGCGCCCATGGTTTGCCCCGCCCCAACGCTTGGCAGACGGGCGAATCGGTTACTCATTGAGTGGCCGGGGGGATGCGACAGACCGTTTTTTTGCAGATCTGGAGTTACGCAAACGCTACGAAAAAATATTTCCTGCCAGTGGCGCCAATTATGATTCAGTGAGGGCGCTAGAACAGATGCGTTCGCGTGGTTTGGACGTAGAGCAAGAGCTGACCCGACTTGAAGGCCAAGCCAGGGCGCTTCAGCAGCAGCTCACTACCTGGATCGAGCAAAAAGCCGACTTTGAAACGTATGACTATGCGGCTCAATTCCATAAACATGATCTGGCCAACGCTTTGATCAAGGCCTGGCGAAAGGAAGCGTCTGTTATCACGGGCTTATCGGGAAATGAGTCAGGTTATAGGTTGGAGCTGAAGGACTGGCGCGTCAGCACACTGCCCGTGCTCAGCGCTGATTTTTCACATATCCGTGAATTGACCCTCACGGGGCTGAGGGTGGGGGCCGGAATGGCGTTGGGAGTAGAAAGTAACATCAATCAGTTTCTGCGCCTGTTTGGCTCATTGAGGTCCTTGAAAGTGGAAGACTGCAGATTTGCGCGCCTCCCGCAGGCCCTAGGTCAGCTCTCCAGCCTGGTTGAGTTGTCGTTTGCTGGCAATAGAGTCCCTTTGCAACCCACAGATCAGCAGGCGCTGGCCGGGCTGGTCAATTTGCAGTATTTGAATCTGCACGGTTGTGTGTTGAGTGGGCGCCTTGATGTGACGCAACTGACTGAGTTGCGAGAATTAAACCTGTCGCAGACTCAATCATCCACTTGGCCGATGGGGGTGATGCAATTGCCCCATCTTACCCATCTGGATTTAAGCCATAACCAGATCAGTACAGTGCCGCCAGAGGTCTTGAATGGCCCGCAAGCCATCAATCGAGTCACCTCATTGCGAGATAACCCTCTGACAGCGGCTGCTATCGAGCAATTACAGGTTTATCAGGCCCGTACAGGCATCAACTTTGGCCTGCACCTTGAGGCCGATCACCCTGGGCGACTGGCGTTCGACCATGGGGTATGGCTTGACGGACTTGATGCTGATGAACGGCAAATGAGGCTTGAACAATGCCAAATGCTTCGAGAGGAACCCCGTGCATTACGCTTTTTTCAGGTGATTGATGACCTCAAAACCACCGCCGATTTTGACGCAGAAAAGCATGATTTAGTACGCCGGGTACAACGTGTGCTTGAAGCGGCAACCGAGAGTGAGCGCATACGTAAGGTCTTGTTTGACAGGGCATCGAAACCTACGGAGTGCTGCGACTCAGTCTCGCTTCTGTTCAGTCGCCTGGAAACTCAGGTATTGGTGTTCAAAGCATTGGCTGACGATGATCCGGTCCGAGCCGAAACGAGCTTGGCCCGGCTCATTCGGGGGCAGTTTCGCCTTAAAGTGCTGGATGCTTTTGCCGTTGAGGATGCAAGCCAAAGGAGCGATGCCCCTGATGTACTCGAAATAGGCTTCACTTACCGGCTAAGGCTGGCAGAGGCTTTAGAACTGCCTGCCCAGCCTCACCACATGAGGTTCCCATCTCTAGGCATTGTTGAGCCGCAGGCCATTGAGAGGGTCAGGGTTGCTATCTTGGCGATGGATAACAGCGTGCCCATGCTGGATCACATGATTAATGATCCCTTTTGGGACGAATTCCTGAGAGCACGTTATGCGCAACAGTTCGATGCCTTGTATAACGCCCACCTTACCGTCGTAGACGATCAAGATGTTTTCGACACACAGAGTTACGACAATGCGCTGCTGCCGTTACGCAACAGGCTCACCCTCCAAGCATTGGCCAACCTGAACATCCATTAAAATCAGGCGCCCGCGCCATGCGGGCGCCTGTTTACGTATCAGCCTTGCCAAACCTGCGGGTTAACCAAATCCTGCGGGCGCTCACCCAGCAGGGCGTTGCGCAGGTTGTCCAACGCACGATTGGCCATGGCTTCGCGGGTTTCGTGTGTGGCCGAACCAATGTGCGGCAACGTCACGGCGTTTTTCAATGCGAACAATGGCGACTCAGACAGCGGCTCCTTTTCGTACACATCCAAACCTGCGCCGCGAATCGTGTTGTTTTGCAGCGCTTCAATCAGCGCCGCTTCGTCCACCACCGGACCGCGCGAGATGTTGACCAGAATCGCGCTTTTCTTCATCAGGTTCAGTTCGCGATGGCTGATCAAGTGTTTGGTTTTCTCGCTCAACGGCACGACCAGGCACACGAAGTCCGCCTCGGCCAGCAACTGATCCAGCGTGCGGAACTGCGCGCCCAGTTCTTGCTCAAGCTCGGTCTTGCGGCTGTTGCCGCTGTATAGAATTGGCATGTTGAAGCCCAGACGGCCACGACGGGCGACGGCGGCACCAATGTTGCCCATGCCGACAATGCCCAGGGTTTTGCCATGCACATCGCTGCCAAACAACGCAGGTCCCACGCTGGCCTTCCATTCTCCGGCCTTGGTCCAGGCATCGAGCTCAGCGACGCGGCGGGCACTGCTCATGATCAGCGTAAAGCCCAGGTCGGCGGTACTTTCAGTCAGTACGTCGGGGGTGTTGGTGAGCATGATGCCGCGCTCGTTGAAGTAGTCGACGTCGTAGTTGTCGTAACCCACCGACACGCTGGACACCACTTCGAGGTGTTTGGCGTTTTCCAGCTGCTGTCGACCCAATTTGCGGCCTACGCCGATCAAGCCATGGGCGTGGGGCAATGCCTCATCGAACTGAGCGCTGATGTCGCCCAGCTTGGGATCCGGCACGATGACGTTAAAGTCCTGTTGCAGGCGCTTGACCATTTCTGGCGTGACGCGGCTAAAGGCTAGTACGGTTTTCTTTGCAGTGGAAAGGCTCATCGGAACAAGGCTCGTCGGCTGTCGGGAATGTAAGCACGCTAACATTCCCGCCGAAAATGTGCAGCCCTGATTGGCGTTTGCGGGAGCGGGCTTGCTCGCGACAGGGCGCTGAGGGTATTCAAAAAGACTGCGTTGCTTGTATCGCGAGCACGCCCGCCCCCACCGACACTTCCTCTCAGCTGTACGTGGCCAGTTCGGCCTGATGCGCCGCCAACAGTTCTGGCAGGGAGCTGCGCAAGTACTCGACCCAGGTTTTGATCTTGGCATCCAGGTACTGGCGCGACGGGTAGATGGCGTACAGGTTCAGTTCCTGCGAACGGTAGGTGGGCAACATGCGCACCAATGTGCCATTGCGCAGGCCGTCGATGGCGGCATACAGCGGCAGCACGCCGACACCCATGCCGCTGGTGATCGCGGTGCGCATTGCATCGGCCGAGTTAACCAAAAACGGCGAGGAATTGATCAAGACCATTTCCTGGCCCTCAGGCCCTTCAAATACCCATTTGTCCAGTGCAATCACCGGGCTTACCAGGCGCAGACAGGCATGGTTGAGCAGGTCGCTGGGCTTTAGCGCGCGGCCGTGTGTTTTTACGTAGTCGGGCGAGGCGCAGACGATGCTGTAGGTGATGCCCAAACGCTGTGACACAAACCCCGAGTCCGGCAGTTCGGAGGCCAGCACGATAGAGACGTCGTAGCCCTCGTTAAGCAAATCCGGCACGCGGTTGGCCAAGGTCAGGTCGAAGGTGACGTCCGGGTGGGTCTTGCGATAACAGGCAATGGCGTCGATCACAAAGTGATGTCCGATGCCGGTCATGGTGTGGACTTTGAGCTGGCCTGCCGGGCGCGAATGCGCATCGCTGGCTTCGGCCTCGGCTTCTTCAACATAAGCCAGAATTTGCTCACAACGCTGCAAGTAACGTTTGCCGGCTTCAGTCAGGGCAATGCGTCGAGTGGTGCGGTTGAGCAACCGGGTTTGCAGGTGCGCCTCAAGGTTGGAGACCGCGCGCGAGACGTTAGCGGTGGTGGTGTCCAGCATGGCAGCTGCGGCCGTGAAACTTCCGGCTTCGGCTACGCAACTGAAGGCGCGCATGTTTTGCAAAGTGTCCATGGAGTGCTCTCAAGGGGCGGTATAGGGGACAACAACAAAGGGGCAGTAGTAAATTGTGACACGAAGTTTCGAAGTTTATAGGCCGGTTTGCATTCGACCAACGGATTATCCCAAGAACGGTAATAAAGATTCACAGTAATGCCAGCTTATCGTTGCGCTTGCCAAGTCATAGACTTCTCTATCTCAAGTCTTCCCCCCCCCCCTATGTCAGGAATTTGCAGCAGTGCAGCGTCGCATCAGCAGAGAGCTTAAAGCCCTCAGTGTTCTGGCTTTATCGTTGGCATTAAACGGTTGTATCGGTTTCGGTGGCATTGCACCCAAAGGTGAAATGCTCGATGCCAATGCCTTGGCCACTGACGAGGCGATTAAAAGCGCCGCGCAAGACGCAAACTGGCCAAAGACCCAATGGTGGCACGCTTATGGCGATCCGCAATTGGACAGTTGGATCAGTCTGGCTGTTCAGGGTAGCCCAACTATGGCCATTGCCGCCGCTCGTGTACGTCAGGCCAAGGCAATGGCAGGTGTGGCTGAGTCTGCTGAATCGCTGCAAGTGAATGGCGAGTCGACGCTTAAACGCCATCGCTGGCCATCGGACCAATTCTATGGTCCCGGCGATCTGGACAGCGCTAACACTTGGGACAACAACGCTCAGTTGGGTTTCAGCTTCGCCCTTGACCTGTGGGGTCGCGAAAGCAACACCACCGAGCAGGCGGTGGACATGGCGCACATGAGTGTTGCCCAAGCGCGTCAAGCGCAACTTGAATTGCAGAACAACGTGATTCGCACCTACATCCAGTTGTCGCTGCATTACGCGCAACTCGACATCATCGAATCGACCCTGCACCAGCAAGAGCAAATTCTCGACCTGGCGCAAAAGCGTCTGGACGGTGGCATCGGGACTCATTTTGAAGTCAGCCAGGCGCAAGCCCCGCTACCCGAAACCCATCGCCAGATCGACGCACTGGAAGAAGAAATTGCTCTGACGCGTAACCAGTTGGCTGCGCTGGCGGGTAAAGGCCCGGGGGAGGGCGCACGCCTCAAGCGTCCAACGCTGGCGCTGAACACTGCACTCAAGTTGCCTTCCACCCTGCCAGCCCAACTGCTCGGCCAGCGCCCTGACGTGGTTGCCAGTCGCTGGGAAGTGGCTGCTCAAGCGCGTGGCATAGACGTCGCTCATGCGGGTTTTTACCCGAATGTCGACTTGGTCGGCAGTATCGGCTTCATGGCCACCGGCGGCACAGCGCTGGGCTTTTTGACGGCTCAAAAAATGAGCTACAACGTAGGGCCGGCGATTTCATTGCCGATCTTTGATGGCGGCCGCTTGCGTTCAGAGTTAGGCGCGGCGTCGGGTGGCTATGACCTGGCAGTGGCCAAGTACAACCAGACGCTGGTGAATGCGCTCAAAAGCATCTCTGACCAGTTGATCAAGCGTGAGTCGATGGACAAGCAGCAAGCGTTCGCTGCCGAGTCGGTGGCGGCTGCGCAGAAGACCTACGACATCGCCATGATTGCTTACCAGCGCGGGCTGACCGACTACCTCAACGTGCTCAACGCGCAAACCTTGCTGTTGCGTCAGCAGCAAGTGCAGCAACAGGTAGAGGCGGCGCGACTGAGTGCCCACGCAGAACTGGTCACCGCGCTGGGTGGCGGGTTGGGCGCAGGCAGCGACGTGCCTAAAGATGACCGCTATGTGCCGAACAAACCGCCAGCGGTCATGGCCCTTTTCGATCACTGATACAGCGGTCCAGCCCTTTAGAAGCCAGCTTGCTCCTTTCAAGTTCGCGAGCTCGCTCCTACAGGTCACATGCGATTTCTGGAGATGTAAATGAACCATTTGCCCGCCCCGGTACGCTGGTTGTATTCGCTGGAATGGCGCCGAGGCTTTTTTGACTGGGCGCGCAGCGATGGCGTGACCTGGGTGCATATTTTCAAAGTATTGATTGCCGCGTTCCTGACCTTATGGCTCGCCATGCGCCTGGAACTGCCGCAACCGCGCACGGCGATGATCACCGTGTTCATCGTGATGCAGCCACAAAGCGGCCAGGTATTCGCCAAAAGCTTTTATCGGTTTTTGGGCACCCTGACGGGCTCGGCAGTGATGGTGGCGCTGATTGCGCTGTTTGCCCAAAACACGGTGCTGTTTCTGGGTGCCCTGGCGATTTGGGTCGGCATCTGCTCGGCCGGTGCCGCGCGTTGCCGTAACTTTCGCGCTTACGGCTTCGTTCTGGCCGGTTACACCGCCGCCATGGTCGGCCTGCCTGCACTGGCACACCCGGACGGCGCGTTTATGGCCGCCGTGTGGCGGGTGCTGGAAATCTCGCTGGGCATCTTGTGTTCTACCGTTGTCAGTGCCGCTATCTTGCCGAAAACGGCGGGGGCAGCGATGCACGATGCGCTCTACAAACGCTTTGGCGTGTTTGCAGGTTTTGTTGCCGAGGGCCTGCGTGGGCAGTCGACACAAGAAGCCTATGAAGCCAGCAACGTGCGCTTTATTGGCGAAAGCGTGGGCCTGGAAGGCATGCGCAGCGTGACCGTCTTCGAAGACCCGCACATGCGTCGTCGCAGTGGCCGTCTGAGCCGCCTGAACAGCGAGTTCATGGCCGTGACCACTCGATTCAACGCCTTGCATCAACTGCTGGCGCGGTTGCGCACGCGGGGTGTGGAGGCTGTTATCTCGGTCGTTGAGCCTGAGATGGAATTGCTTGCGCAACTGCTCGACCCGTACAGAGGCCGTTCACTGACCGATAAAGACGCCGTGGTATTGGCCGAGCAACTGGCCGCTTTCAAGGAGCGTCTACCGGGGCATGTGCGTGCGCTGCGCGTCAGCTTTCTCGAAACCCAACCCAGCGATACGGACTTCCTGGACTTCAACACCGCCTTTGAACTGCTGTTCCGCTTTGTTGACGATTTGCACAACTACGCGCTGACCCATGCGTCGCTGGCCGACCACACACACGAACGTGAGCGTTGGGATCAACCTTTTATCTCGCAGACCAACTGGTGGTCAGCGGCGGCCTCAGGGATTCGGGCGGCGTTTATCCTGGTGGTGCTGGGCACCTACTGGGTGATGACGGCCTGGCCCAGTGGCGCCACCATGACCCTGATCGCGGCCGCCACGGTCGGCCTGTCGGCGGCAACGCCCAACCCCAAGCGCATGGCTTTTCAAATGGCCTGCGGCACGTTCATCGGGGCGATAGTGGGCTTTGTCGAAATGTTCTTCGTGCTTCCGCATATCGATGGCTTCCCGTTGCTGTGCCTGGTATTGACCCCCGTTATCGTCTTCGGCTCGTTCCTGACCTCGCGGGCCAACTACGCAGGGGTTGGCCTGGGTTTGCTGATCTTTTTCAGCACCGGCTCGGTGCCCGACAACCTGACGCTCTACAACCCGTACCAGTTCATCAATGACTACATCGCTATGGTGCTGGGCATGTTGGTGTGCGCGGCGGCGGGGGCAATCATCCTGCCACCCAACAGCCGCTGGCTGTGGAGCCGCCTGGAACAAGACTTGCGTGAGCAAGTGGTATACGCCATCAGCGGCAAGTTGCGCGGTTTGAGCTCTAGCCTCGAAAGCCGTACCCGTGACCTGATGCACCAGGCCTATGGCTTGGCTGCTGGCCAGCCCAAAGTGCAGCGTGAACTGCTGCGCTGGATGTTCGTGGTGCTGGAGGTGGGGCACGCGATCATCGAACTGCGCAAAGAACAGGCGATTTTGCCGGTACATCCGGCGTATGCCGAATCTCAGCCGTGGCGTCAGGCCATTCGGGTGATGGGCCGCTCACTGGTGCGTTTGTTTATCGCCCCCAGCGAAAACAACCTCGAGCGTGCGTTAATCGCCGTCGATCACGCCATCAGCCGGGTCCAGTCTACCGACGAGCCGTTTGCCCGGAACTTTGACACCTCGGCGTTGGTGCGGGTGCAAAGCTACCTGCACTTTATTCGTTCTTCACTGCTCGACCCGCAATCGCCGCTGGCGGCTTACGCCCAGCCGCAAGGACTTGAAAATGCCTCGTGAAATCGCCTTCCACGGCGTCTACATGCCCACTATGACCCTGATGTTTTTTATTGCGGCGGGGTTGGCGTGGGGCTTTGACCGACTGTTTTCCGGCTACGACCTGTACCGCTTCTTCTGGCACCCGGCGCTGCTGCGCCTGAGCCTGTTTGCATGTCTTTTTGGCGCCATGGCGCTCACTGTTTACCGTTGAGACTGATCCGATGAAAAAGTTCTTTAGTCTGCTCGCCACCCTGCTGGTTTTGGCCCTTGCGATATGGATCGGCCGCACCCTCTGGGAGCATTACATGAACACCCCGTGGACCCGAGATGGTCGGGTACGGGCTGACATCATCAACGTTGCTGCTGACGTGAACGGCTACGTGGTCAACGTGCCGGTCAAAGACAACCAATTGGTGAAAAAGGGCGATGTGCTACTCGAAATCGACCCTGAGCACTACGTCATTGCCGTAAAACAAGCCGAATCGCTGGTGGCTTCACGCAAGGCCACCTGGGAAATGCGCAAAGTGAACGCCCGTCGCCGGGCCGACATGGACAACCTGGTGATCTCGCGTGAAAACCGTGATGACGCGAGCAACATTGCCGACTCGGCACTGGCTGATTACCAGCACGCACAGGCCCAACTGGACGCTGCAAAACTCAACCTCAAACGCACCAAAGTGCTGGCCACGGTCGACGGCTATGTGACCAACCTCAACGTGCATCCGGGGGACTATGCGCGGGTCGGTGATCCCAAAATGGCGGTGATCGACATGAACTCGTTCTGGGTCTACGGCTTCTTTGAAGAAACCAAACTGCCGCACGTTCGCGTGGGTGACAAAGCCGAGCTGCAAATGATGAGCGGCGAAGTCTTGAAAGGCCACGTAGAAAGCATCTCGCGTGGTATCTACGACCGCGACAACCCCGAGAGCCGCGAACTGGTGGCTGACGTCAACCCGACATTCAACTGGGTGCGTTTGGCCCAGCGGGTGCCGGTGCGTATCCATATCGACGAAATCCCTGATGGCTACTTGTTGGCGGCAGGCACCACCTGCACCGTGATCGTGGAGCAGGACGACAAATAACCTCGCAGGCGCTGTCGCGAAGCAACCGTGTCTTTATCGATGGTTGGTGTGCATCTGCGTTTTATGTATCGCGGCTTTTTACGGGGTTCGTTTTTACAGCGAATCCCGAGCCTTGTAGCCGCCAGGGTCCTCCGCGGCTACAAACGTTGTGTTCACCGCGGACCGGGCTTGTGATCTTGATCTATCCCGCGACTTCGGGAGGCCGTACGTAGGCGTCAGGCCTTTTTGCTTACTTTGTGGCTGTTTGACAAAAGTGAGCCGCCGTAAGGGCGCAACCTGTAAAAAAGCCGTCATACATCAAAAGCATGTGCACAACAAACGCCGTCGCTACGCATCCCCGCTAAACCGCTCAACCGGTTTAACTTCAGCAAAACGTCTCATGCAAATGACGCCACACCACCTTTCCATGGCCATCACGCTCAAACACCACCGTAGCCCGGCGATCATTGCTCACAGCATTGGGCCATTCTTGCAACTCGCGGTAACTGATCACCGCACCTTGCTCATACAGCGCAAGCCCCTTGAACTCGCTGAGCGTAATTCTCAACCCTGGGCGCATGCCCCGCAGTGGCTCAAACAATCCCTCCAAACCCTCCAGATCCAACACTGAACCACTGGGCGTAATCATCGAAAACTGCGCTGAAAAACGCGCCAGCAACGTGGGCAAAACGCCAGGATCTTCCCCGCTAAACCAATCCTCAATCTCGGCAAGCGTTTCAGTCACCAGGTCAAAGTAGCTCGAATATTCGGTCATCACTATTTCCATATCAGGGCGCCAGCAAGGCCAGCACGCGTGGGGTGTCTAGGCGTAATACGGGGACAAGCGGCACCAGGGTCAATGCACTACCGATGGCAAAGCATAGGGCAAAGGCGTGTGGCGTCGAGGTGATTGTGCTCAAGGCAGCGAACAACGCCATCATCCGCGCCGGGCCGAGCAAAAAACTCAACTGACGGTTGATATTCCACAGCGCGCTGACGTGGCCCTGCGTCTCGGTAAAGTGTTCGACTCCAGTCACCGGGCCGTGCAGTTGAGCACTTTTGAGATTCTGCCCGTGGCTTCGCCCGCATTCATCGCCAGCCTGGCGTCGATCAACCGTGTGCAAGCCCTAAAACATGGCCCTATCAGCCTAACCCGGCCAAAGCCTGGATCAGGGCTGACAACTCCTCCGTGTTGCAAGCCTTTGCGCTGACCGGGCAGGGCGTGGCGATCTTGCCGGACTGGCTGATTGAGGGCGACTTGCACGCAGGCAGACTGGTGCACCTGTTACCCGGCTGGCAACTCACTCGCCAAGGGGTTTATGCCTTGTATCCGGATACCCGGCACCTGCCACTGAAAGTTCGAGTGTTTATTGATTTTATGAAAGCGCATGGATAAGTAACGACTCGATACTGAAGTTACAACTGGAGTGTTTTTATTGGCATTTTAAAAAATCAGTGGCCTGTTATTTAGGTCAGTCGATTCAGGCCAAACTTCTTCATCAGAATCTTTTGCAGCAGCCCGCTCGGTACCAGCGCAGCCAGCAGCGGCAGGGCGCGGCTGCCATTGCCGTGTCTCAACAGGCGAGGAGGGTGTTTGGCTTGTACCGCGTTGAGCACCGCCTGGGCGAATTCTGTAGCGGGTGTAGGGTTGTCTTGGGAGGCTCGGGCGCGGGCGCGAATGCCTTCACGCATGGGCCACCAGGCAGAGCCTTCGGTGATTAACTGCTCGGCTTGTTCAGTGGCATTTTTGGCGAAGTGAGTGTCGATAGCGCCGGGCTGTACTTCGAGCACGCGAATGCCCAAGGGCGCCAGTTCCATGCGCAATGCATCGCTCAGTGCGTGCACAGCGGCTTTCGAGGCGCAGTAAGCACCGGCAAACGGGGTGACCAAGACCCCCGATACGCTGCCGATATTGACCACCAGACCTTTGTTGCGACGCAGCAGGTCAAACAGGGCGCGAGTCACGCCGACCACTGAAAAAACATTCGTCTCAAATTGTTGTTGCATGCCTGCAACGCCGCCATCGAGCAAAGGGCCCATGGCGCCATACCCGGCATTGTTGATCAGCACATCCAGCCCACCGCCGTTATGGGCCAGCCGCTCGGCCAGTTGCGCCAATTGCGTCTGATCATTGACGTCCAACTGGATCGCGTTAAACCCCAAGGCTGAGAGTTGAGCTACGTCTTCGGGCTTGCGGGCGCTGGCCCACACCTCGTGGCCTGCTGCCTTGAAAGCATGGGCCATGGCACGGCCAATCCCGCTGGAGCAACCGGTGATCAAAACACGGGGCATCAAAATATCCTTAATTGGAGAAGCTGCCTTGCAGGCGCTCAGCGCGAAATTCCAGGGTTTGCGGGCGATAACCGGCACGCAGTGGCGGCATCGGCAAGCAGTCTTGCCAGGATGCGCCAGCTTGTAGCTCGCCGGGCCCACGATAGCGGGGAGCGCTGTACGGGTTATCGGCCAGGTTAACCGTGTCGCCAGGTGCATAGGCCGCGATCCGCCAACCGAGTTCGGTCAATGGCACTTTATTGCTGTTTGTCAGGGTCAGTTGCAGCGGACGGTCTGCGGGGCAGTGTGCGGGGTCATAGACGATCCGCAACTCCAGACGCGCCAACTGCTCAGCCTCGCGATTGTCCAGCCAGGCTACTGAAGCGGCCACTATCGCCAGCCCGATCACGGCTGCCAACGACACTGGAAACGCCTTGCCCGGATAGCGCAGCAACAGCACGAGCCACGCGATGATCAGTAAAACGCCGATAAACATGGACACGCCTCTACTCGGGAGTCTCATCGCGCAAGAAAACCAGCAAATCGGGCTTTGACTGTTCGGCGCTGTAGCGGTAGCCCTGTGCGTCAAACTGCTTGAGGTCTGCGGGGTTGTTGATGCGTTCCTTGATCACAAAACGGCTCATCATGCCGCGTGCTTTTTTGGCGTAGAAGCTGATGATTTTGTGTTGACCGTTTTTCATGTCCTTGAATTCAGTATTGATGATGCGCGCGTTCAGGGCTGACTTTTTTACGGCCGAAAAGTATTCGTTGGACGCCAGATTCAGCAACACGTCATCGCCTTGTTCGGCCAGGGCTTCATTCAGCCATTCGCTGATACGTGTGCCCCAGAATGCGTACAAATCCTTGCCACGGGCGTTGGCCAGTTTGGTGCCCATTTCCAGACGATACGGTTGCATCAGGTCCAGTGGGCGCAGCAAGCCGTAAAGCCCGGAGAGCATGCGCAGATGCGTTTGAGCGTAGTCGAAGTCTGCCTCGCTGAAGTCCACTGCGTTAAGGCCGGTGTACACATCGCCTTTGAACGCCAGCAGTGCCTGCTTGGCATTGTCGGGGGTGAAAGCCGGTGTCCAACTGCCGAAACGGGCGGCATTGAGGCCCGAGAGCTTATCGGACAGGTGCATCAGCTCGCCAATCTGTTGCGGGCTTAACTCGCGCAATTGTTCGATCAGCACCTGGGAGTGGTCCAGGTATTGCGGCAGTGTGAAACGCGCAGTGGCCGGCGGCGTCTCGTAGTCGAGGGTTTTAGCGGGTGAAATCACCATCAGCATGAGGTTGTCTCCTTTAAGCGTCTGGGGATTCTAGGGGGTTGAGCGGTTTGACTCCACCTATCAGCGCTATAGTGCTGCGTATCGGCAGGAGCGAGTTTGGCTCGAGAAATTTGATCTTTTTTAAAAGATCGCGAGGCAAGCTCGCTCCTCCGAGGGCCGGGTTATAGTGCCGTCAGTTATTACAAGGAGAAGGATCTGTGCGCATTGCGCTTTTTCTGGCGGCCTGGCTGGTGTGTCTGGGCGTCGTGGCGGCACCCAACGACCCGGCGACGCTGGACCGCAGCACCTGGCCTGAGCAATTGATCAGCCCGGCCCTTTTCGATGTCGCCTCGCGCGCCGAAATCCTTACGTTTGCCCATGCTTTGCTGGCCACTGAGGGGCTGGATGAATACGCCTTCAAGCAGCGCCTTGGTCTCAAGATCATCAATAGGGACGCCATCGAAGCCGTTCGTCAGCGTATGTGGCAGCGTCTGTTGCTCAACTACAACCTTGCCCAGCAAAGCTGTGATCAAGATGCCTCGTTCTGTTACTACGTCGATGACATGAGCAGCTTGCGTGAACAAGCGGGCAAGTTCGAGATCGCGGACGATTCATTCTATGTGAAATGGGCTGCGCCGAGCGCTGCGTTTCATCGTCGTTACCTGGATGAACAATTGCGTCTGGCAGCACTTTCGCCGCAAATCAGCAGTGAAATCGAGCTGCTGGGCGATCAGGAAATCAACGGCGATGACATGAAAGACCGGGTGTTTATGCTGACCTTTGACAGCGGCCCGACGGCAATCGGCTCCACCACCGATTGGCTCACCGACTACTTGCGCAAGCAGTCGATGAGCGCGACTTTTTTTGTCTTGGGTAACAGCCTGCAAGCGCGGCTCGATAAAAGCTCCGAACAGGCGGTGAAGGCCTTGTACAAGGGGCAATGTGTGGGCGTGCAGGGTTGGGAATACCGCGCACACAGCCATTGGCAAAACTGGCAGGACTCGGTGCTGCGCAGCAACGCCTTGGTCAAACAGGTATTGCCGGACAGCCACGTGCCTTTGTTCCGACCGCCCTATGGGCAGCGTCGGGCAGACAGCGGGGCATTTTTCAAGTCTCAGGGTTTGCAGGTGGCATTGTGGAACATTGATTCGCAAGACCTGGCCTCCAGCCTGAGCGCCGAGCAGTCGGCGCACCGGGTATTAAGCCTGATGCTGTTGTGGCGTCATGGGGTGATTGCTTTTCATGACACTCAGGACAAAGTTCGCAATGCAGTGCCCTGGTTATTGAGGCAGACCGCGCAGAGTGGGCTGGGGTGGGGAGATTGTGAAGTGTTGGGTGCGCAGTAACCAAAGCGCCCGCCCGATGACGGGCGGACGCTTTTAGCGTGGCGCTACAGCAGCCGCAAGGCTAGCTCGGAGCCTGCGCGCAGGTATTCAACTTGAGACACGACAGCATCTTTGACGATGGCTTCACCGGTATCGGTCAGCTTGGCTTTTTTCGCATCTATAACGGATAGCTGGAGAAGCTGCATGGCGACATCCATTGCCTTTTGAAACGCGGTGATGTTGTTGTGTTGGCCAAACTCTCGAATCACCGCCTCCATACGTTCATCGGCGTTATCGCGAAGCTGCCGGTATTCAGTGACAGAGACACTGCCATCCTTGTAAATCTCGAGCAGCATCTGTTCCAGGGTTTTGGAGATAGGGGTCATACGGCTTCCTTTGGCGTAAGCATTAAGTGGACGCAGGTGGTTTTGGCCAGTGCGTATCGAAGCTTAGTGCTGCCAAAAAGAATGCAGGGTAGGGACCGTCCTTGCTGAATGTAAGACGGCTCCGGCGTTTATGGGGATGGTTTCGAGGCGGTTATGTTGCGCCGACACCTTTGACTGGGGGGCATCAAAAGGCACGGCGTTGTGTCAGGTAACTCATGAGCCTAGTAGTAATTGGGCGTGTCACCAAGGCTATTCGTCAGACAGAAAAATAAATCAGCCAAACTGCAAAAATGCTTTTTTTTGTCACACGTTTTGGAGTATTACGAAGACAGACCGCCGAAACCTGCGACACAGGTGGCGTCTTCCAAGACCCATCGGGCAGGGCATTCATCTGACAGAAGAAGATGAGTTCGGCAGTCACTTCGAGGCGCAGCACTGTTGCGGTATTGCGTCGAATGGCTCCCACAAAGGTGACCGAGTATGGATGATCACGGACGCACTCCTTCTTCCAACCAGCCAATCCTTTATGTACTCGATACCAATGTTCTGATTCACGATCCAAACGCTTTGCTTAACTTTGAAGAGCACCACGTCACCATCCCGATGACGGTGCTGGAAGAGCTCGACAAGCTTAAAACCGGCAAGCTACTGGTGGCAGCGGAGTGCCGCCAGGCGATTCGTTTAATTGATCAGACCTTGGGCGCGGCATCGCCAGAAGACGTTGAAAAGGGTGTGCCGATCCAGCGCGGGAAAAGTGGGCCGAAGGGCTTTCTCTCAATCCTGATGAACAAGCGCAGAGAGCCTAATGCGCTGCTGCCTGAAAACCTCAACGACAACATCATCATCAATCAACTGATTGACCTGCACGCCCGGGACCCGAGCCTGCACGTGGTGCTGGTGACCAAAGACATCAACATGCGGCTCAAGGCACGAGCCTGCGGCGTTGAGTCCGAGGACTACAGCACTGACCAGTTGGTTGACGACGTGTCGATGCTGTCGCGCGGCTATCACACCATGACCGGTTCGTTCTGGGACCGCGTCAGCAAGGTCGAAACCCGGCAGGGGCATGGTCGCACCTGGCATCAGGTGCAAATGAACGAAAACCTGCCGACTGCGCACATCAACGAATTCATCATTGATGAGCAGGGATTTGTCGGCTGGGTCAAAGAGGTGCGCAAGGACCACCTGCTGATTCTCGACATGCACCAGGAGCCTTTACTGCATCAGGAAGCCTGGGGGTTAAAACCACGGGACATTTATCAAGGGCTGGCGCTGTTCGCCTTGCTCGATCCGGATATTCATTTGGTCAACCTGTCGGGTGCGGCGGGTTCGGGTAAAACCATTCTGGCGCTGGCAGCGGCCATCGAACAAACCATGGTCAGCAAGCGTTACCGGCGAATCATCTGTACCCGCAGCGTGCAAGGGCTGGACCAGGAAATCGGCTTCTTGCCCGGCACCGAAGCCGAGAAGATGGAGCCTTGGCTGGGGGCCATCACTGATAACCTCGAAGCCCTGCACATGGAGGACGAAAACACCCACGGAAGCGTTGATTACATCCTTAGCAAAGTGCCCTTGCAGTTCAAGTCGCTGAACTACATCCGGGGGCGTAGCTTCCAGCAAAGCCTGATCTTGATTGACGAGTGCCAGAACCTCACTCCGCACCAGATGAAAACCATCATCACCCGTGCGGGCGCAGGCTCTAAAGTGGTGTGCCTGGGCAACCTGGCACAAATTGATACGCCCTACCTGTCGGCCACCAGTTCGGGGCTGACCTACCTGACGGAGCGCTTCAAAGACTTCCCCAACGGCGTGCACATCGCCTTGCAAGGCGTACCTCGTTCGATCCTGGCCGAGTACGCGGAATCGCATCTCTAGCCAGACCCGGGCGGCCCTTGAGCCGCCCGGTTTTCGTATCAGCTCACTCTCTCCTACCGTTTTATGGCGTGCGCAAAAGCCTCCCGCCAATCGCCTCCAGACAGCGGATGAACGGTTGATTGCTGACCGTGATCACGGCCAGCTTGATCGGCGCGGCGTGAGGTAAGCTTGCCGGTGTTACGCGCTGTTTGAGTTGAGTGTTTGGGGTTAAGCATGCATGCAGCGCTCCCTTAGGGACAGTCGTCCACGGTTGGCTATGACAGGAGAGTCGGGGTGTTACTGCGCAATATCGATTTGAATCTGTTGGTGGTGCTCGATGCGTTGCTCACGGAAAAACACGTGACCCGCACCGGTATCCGTTTGCACTTGAGTCAGCCGGCCATTAGCCATTCGCTGAACAAACTTCGGGTGTTACTCGACGACCCGTTGCTGATTCGCCAGGGCAACGAGGTGGTGCTGAGTACGCTGGCGCAAAACCTTCAGGCGCCGCTCAAGGCCATCCTCGGTCAGGTCGAAACCTTGCTTGGCCAGTCCATCGACTTTGTACCCGCTGATTCGCAGCGCACCTTTCGCGTGGCGATGTCCGATTACGGGGGCGCTATCGTGCTGCCCAAATTAGTGGCCCAACTGCGAGAGCAGGCGCCGGATATTTCGTTGGTGGTCATCCAGGACAGTCGCCTGGGCATGATCGAGCAAATCGAGCAGGGCAAGATCGATCTGGCTGTAGGCGTGTTCCCCATGCTGCCCGCAGATGTCTCCAGCGATGTGCTGTTTGTAGAAACCTTCACGTGTCTGCTGAATCGCAACGCCCTGCCTGAAAGTGGCGTGCTGGACCTGGACATCTACTTGCAGCGCCCGCATCTGCTGGTGTCGATGGATGGCAACACCCAGGGCGAGGTCGACAATGTGTTGCGCAGCCAAGGGTTACAGCGTCGAGTAGCCGTCAATGTGCCGCACTGGGGCGCGGCGCCGGGCATGATTGGCGACACAGACCTGATCCTGACTGTGGCCACTCGCACTCTGGACAACCTGGCGTTGGGCGATTCATTGATCACACTCGCACCCCCGTTGAGCGTTGCACCGTTTAACTATGTGCAGGTCTGGCATCAACGCTTTAACGACGATCCGGCGCATCGCTGGTTGCGTGAGTTGGTCAAACAGGTCAGCGCCCCCGTATCGTCATAACTCCCATAGAGGGATCTGTCAGCCTCGCGAGGCAATTAAAAATCCGGCCAGCACCACGCTTACCCCCAACAGTTTTTGCAGGCTCGGGGTGTTTTTGGGCAACCCGAGCAGGCCGAAGTAATCAATTGCCAGTGAAATAACCAACTGGCCCACCACAACCGCCATGATGAAGTTCAGCGCGCCCAGACGCGGTACGGTGATCAGCGCCACGGTGATGTAAAACACCCCGGCCAGGCCGCCGAGCCACATCCACCAAGGGCCTGTCAGCAGCGCCGCGAGGTTGGGGCGTGGCACTTTGATGACCAGCATCACCAGCGCAATCGCCAGGCCGCTGACCAGTAATGAGATGACAGTGGCCCAAAAAGGGTGACCGAGCACCACGCCCAGTCGGGCGTTACTTCCCGCTTGCATGGGCACCGCGACACCGGCTAACAGACTCAAGGCAATAGCAATAAAAAGTGGCATGAGAACAGTCTCCTAAGTTGCTGACGTTGTACGTCTAATGCGGGTGTGCGGCCAATTCGATGTTCTGATGCGCGGTATTCGCGGTGTCGATGACCTTCGCGCTCTTGGGCAAAATCGAGCCTCGGGCTTACACTGGCGGCTCTTGTCTGGAGAACTCCCTGTGCTGACTCATTTAGATTCCCAAGGCCGCGCCAACATGGTCGATGTCACCGATAAAGCGGTCACATCCCGTGAGGCGGTGGCGCAAGCCGTAGTGCGCATGCGCGCAGAAACCCTGGACATGATCGTCAATGGCGGCCACCCCAAGGGCGACGTGTTCGCCGTGGCGCGGATCGCCGGGATTCAGGCCGCAAAAAAAACCTCGGACTTAATCCCGCTGTGCCATCCGCTGATGCTCACCAGCGTCAAACTGGAACTCAGCGCCCAAGGCAGCGACGCGGTCTTGATCGTCGCGCGCTGCAAACTGTCCGGCCAGACCGGGGTCGAGATGGAAGCCCTGACCGCTGCCAGCGTTGCGGCCCTGACCCTTTACGACATGTGCAAGGCGGTCGACCGCGGCATGACCATCGAAAGCGTGCGTGTGCTGGAAAAACTCGGGGGCAAGAGCGGGCACTTTCAGGCAGATGCGTCATGACGCTCACCGTGCACTTTTACGCTCGCTATCGCGAAACGCTGGGGCTCGACAGCGAAAAGATAGAAGGGGTGTTCAGCTCCGTCGATCAACTGCGTGTGCATTTGCTGCAACGCGGTGGTGACTGGAGCGTGCTGGCCGAACTCAACCTGATGTGCGCGCGCAATCAAGAACTGTGCAAACTCAACGAGCCGCTGAGTGACGGCGACGAGGTGGCGTTTTTCCCACCGGTGACCGGAGGCTGAACCATGGCGATTCGGGTGCAAGCGGCAGCCTTTGATCCAGGCGCTGAAGTCAATGCGCTGCACGCGGCCAATTTGGGCGTGGGCGCGGTGGTGAGTTTTGTGGGTTACGTGCGCGACTTTAATGACGGTCGCGAAGTGGCGGGCATGTTTCTGGAGCACGCTGCGGGCATGACCGAAAAAGCCTTGGCAAAAATCGGGGTCGAAGCGCAGCAGCGCTGGCCATTACTGAACCTTGAAGTGCTGCACCGGGTCGGTGCGCTGGAGCCGGGCGAACCGATCGTGTTTGTCGGCGTGGCCAGCGCCCATCGTCAGGCGGCATTCGACGCCTGTGCCTTTGTGATGGACTACTTGAAAACCCGCGCCCCGTTCTGGAAGAAAGAACAGACCGCAGACGGCCCGCGTTGGGTGGAAGGGCGGGCCAGTGACGAGGCGGCCGCGGATCGTTGGGTGTGACTAATGTGTGCTGCACACAAAACCCGTAGTCGCTGTCCAGGCACGAGGCTGCGATGGGGGGGCGCAGCGACCCTGCTTTTAAACGACAAAGCACAAACCGATACATTTCCCTGATCTCTTTCAGAAGCCTCCTACAGCGTCGATTCCTGTTCATCCGTTAGCGTTCCTTCCTTTACTTCAGGGAGGATTCACGGATGTCCACATTGGCCCGTCACAACCACTTTAGCCTCTCCATCAACGGTGCCAATCAAGACCTTCGGGTGCTGGCGTTTACCGGCAATGAAGCCATCAGCAGGCCCTTTACCTTTGACCTTGAACTGGTCAGCAAGCGCTCTGATCTCGACCTGGAAGCGCTGCTGCACCAGCCCGCTTTCCTGGCATTCGATACGCAGGGCAATGGCGTCCACGGGCAGATCTCCAGCATTGGCCTCAGCAGCCCCGGCGCGCGTCTGACTCATTACCGTCTGACGCTGGAGCCGCAGTTGGCCTATTTGGCCCATCGCACCAACCACCGCATTTTCCAGCGCCTGACGGTGCAACAAATCATCGAAGAAATACTGCAAGAGCACGGCATCCTCAGCAATGCCTACACCTTCAACTCGTTCTCGTCTTACACGCCACGCGAATATTGCGTGCAGTACGGCGAGTCTGATTTGCGCTTTATCCAGCGCCTGTGTTTTGAAGAGGGTTTCCACTACTACTTTCGGCATTCGCCTGACGGCCACCACTTGGTGTTCGGCGATAAGCAGCAAGCGTTTACCTCGCTCAAGCGCCCGACACCCTACGTGCAAGGTGCAGGCATGGTGGCCGGAGAGCCGTCGATCAACCGCTTTGAACTGCGTCTGCAAGCGCGGACCAATCGCACGGCTCGCCGCGATTATGACTTTCAAAAAGCCAGCCGCACGCTGGAAGCCGAGAGCCGCTCAGACCTCAATGAGCGCGCACTCGAAAGCTACACCTACCCCGGCCTCTTTACCGAAACCGCTCATGGTCAGCAGCAAAGCCAGCGCGCGCTGGAGCACCACCAAGCCGGCTACCGCCAGGCCAAGGGTTACAGCGATCAGCCGACCCTGAGCAGTGGGCACTTTTTGCCAATGACCGAGCATGCCAACGCGGCATTCAACACGGGCTGGTTACTGACAGAAGTCACCCACGAAGGCAAACAGCCCCAAGTGCTCGAAGAGCAGGGCCAGAGCGCGCAAACGCCCGATGGAGGTGGTTTTAGCCAAGGCTATCGCAACACTTTTCATGCAATTCCTGAAGACGTGACCTACCGCCCGCAAGAGGTCTTCGCCAAACCGCGCGTCCTCGGCAGCCAAACTGCCCGCGTCACCGGGCCCGCAGGTGAAGAAATCCATTGCGATGAGTACGGCCGGGTCCGGGTTAAATTTCATTGGGACCGCAGCGCCTTTAATGACGACCAGAGCAGTTGCTGGCTACGCGTTTCATCGAGTTGGGCGGGCGACAGCCATGGAGGCGTGACCATCCCCCGTGTGGGCATGGAAGTGCTGGTGGCCTACCTCAATGGCGACCCGGACCAACCCGTCATCTGCGGTTGCCTGGCCAACAGCCTTAACCCGACCCCCCTCAAACTGCCGGCCAACAAAACCCAGAGCGTATTGCGCAGCCGCAGCACGCCCGGCGCCAGCGGCTACAACGAACTGCGCATCGAAGACCGCAAAGGCCAGGAGCAGATCTACCTCCACGCCCAGCGCGACCTGGCGCAACACATCAAAAACGACAGCCGCTTGCAAGTCGATGGCAAACGCGAAGAAACCATCACCGGTAACAGCGTCTCAGTGCTCAAAGCTCAAGAACAACGCACCGTCAGCCTGGACCGCAAAGTCCAACTCAACGCCAACGACCACCTGGCCGTGGCCGTCAGCAGCCACACCCTGGTTGGCGGCGCGCTAATAGCCGAAGCGGGAATGCAAGTCCACCTCAAAGCGGGCGCGCGGGTGGTGGTGCAAGCCGGGGCCAACATCACCCTGATGGCGGGCGGGCAACACCTGCTCATTGGCGCGGCCGGGATCTACGCCAGTTGCCCGATCCTGCTCGGCGGCGTGCCGTTGCCGGGGATGCCAGCGGTGCCGTTGTTGCCGGGGGAAGTGGCGTCAATGCAGAGCTTACCGATGCAGCCTTCAACCCAAATGCTGGCTTTGATCGAGGGCAAGCCCTCGTGCCCGCAGTGCGAAGCGCTCGTACAAACAGGCCATCAGGAAGGTGCACATGCTGACGTTTGAAACGCTGCCCAATGACCTGCCCTGGCAGCGTCAGGCTTATTTACTGCTCGACGGTGTGAGCGTGAAAAATCTGCTGGCTCAAGCCTATGAGTGGTTTGGCACGCCCGATCTACAACTGCTCTATGCCAACACACCGCTGGCATCTTGCAGCGAAGTATCGCCTTGCCTGATCACGCTTAATGGGCGCAATACCCCAGGCCTTAGCCATTACTTCGCCCATGCCGCTAAGGAATGGGGCTATTTGATTTTCAGTGAGGCGAGTTCTTTCGAGGTCATGGCTCACTTGCGCGCGTTACTCAACGCGCAATACCAGCCACAAGGGCAGAAAGTATGGTTGCGAGTGGCCGACCCCGCAGTGATGCATGCCGTTTTGAGCCATGCCAGGGGCACGCAAAAGCCTGAGGTATTTGGCCCAATGGACCACGTGGTACTGCCCGATGTGATCAACAACATCTGGCAACACCACACCCGCCCTAGCGACGTGCTGCATCCATTGCCCAACCAGCCGTATGCCGTGTGCGAAGCACAGCAAGTCATGCTCGACGCAGTGAGTTTTCGCAGCACCCTCAAGGTGCTGGAAAGTCATGTGCGAGAGAAATTCCCAGTTTATGGAGCGCAATGCTCAATCGAGGCCCGCTGGCAGTGGATGCGAGAGCGCGCCGATAAGGCTTACGCCTGCGGTTTCACCAGCAATCAGGACATTTGTCTCTACACCAATGTGTTCCTGTTATTAGGCGACGACGTGCTGCTGCAGCACGCCGACATCGCCGCCTTGATCAATCAGCCCTCAACGCTCACGCCTTCACAGCGCATCGAAAAAGCTGCCGAACTGGCGTACTCGCGCAGTGCCGGGTTCAAGGGGAATCGAGTATGAGCAATCCAAACCACATTGATCTGAGCCGTAGCGACGCCAAGTCAGCCTTGGGCGTTTGTCCGCTACGCAAAACCAAGGTGCAACTGCTACCGCTGCGTTATGGGTTGGTCGAACGGCTTGATCCATCGGCCGCGTTCGCCATGCCTTATCAACCCACCTCGCGCCCACTGGGCATTCGTCAGCTGCGGGACGGCTGGTTGTATGTGATCGACAACACCAGTGGCTATTTGCATGAATACCGCGTCCAGAACGGCGAAGTTTCTCAGTATGTATGGGAGGGCAACGAGGCCAGTCAGGATCAGCGTCAAGGCATGGGCACACAAAAGGCCTTGCTGTTCTCGCGTTTGACTACCTTGCACATTGCCTACAGCGAAGTGCAATGGACGGCTGTCAAATGCTCACAAATGCTGGGCAGCCGCGCTGAACGTGATCACTTTATGCAAGTCGTCGACCTGAGCAAGGCTGATTGCATCAAAGGCGCAGCGCATCTGCTCACCGAAGCTCAAGCCAAACAGTGGTTGGCCGAAGTCGCCGAGCCCTCTACAAGCGAAGTATCAATCGAGGGCATGCACCCGCAAGAAAGCCAGGACTACGCGTGGGAAGACCAGCCGCAGTTCCAAAAGACCCACATGGCGGCGGTAAAACGCCAAATGCTGGCCGCCTATGAACACGACCATTTGTATCTGGTGTTTAACGACACGTTAGGTGTGATGCGCGATCTAGCCCAGGAACAAGACACGGTCGTGGGCTGGATCGATGAGTGGGTCGCCAAGGAAAAGCAGGAACTCAAATACCTGGTGGGCAGCTACATCGAAACCCTGATGGTGCTTAACGACCAAAGTGCGCCGAGTGCGGGGGTTAGCCCCAAGCTGTTTGAAAAAACCACAGAGCAGCAGCGTGAGGCAATCTACGACTACTTGAATGCGCGTAATACGCTTAAAGGCATGCCAAGCAGTGCTAGTCCGGAAAAAGCCTCCTACCCAGGTCAAGGCTTCGACGCCAAGAACCGGTTTGCCCGACAGTCGATGAACGATAAAAAGCAAGCGATGCACCAAGCGCTCGGCGAGCCGCTGTATGACGAATTGGAAGACGACATCGAAGTTTTGCAAGACCAAGGTGATGCAGCCCTGCAAGGCCGAGGCTTAGGTTCGCGCGGTATTCATGATTTGGTGCGGCATCAGGAAATGACCGCCTACCTAGAAGCTGAGCGCGTGCATATCAAACGCTGGACTGCGCGTTTGGATCGCATCACAACGGATCGCACACAGTTGTTTACCACAGGCGAACTCCATCGCAGCCTGTGGTACTTCGATCCCCAGCGTGAAGACCAACTTCAGGCCGCACTGGTCGCTGAACACAACTGCGTACGCGACCTGTGTCGCACCGATGAAAGTCTGGAAGCAGTGGGTGAGTACTTTCACGCGCACCCGTATTACATCTTGCCGGCGTTTGGCAGTCGGCTGGACTGGACGTTTATCAATAGCAAAGCACCTGATGTCATCAAGTGGCTGGATGAAAGGCACAGCGCGCAGGAAAATATTGCCACTGCGCAAGGGCGCTTGATCGAGGTGCAAAAACTGCTGGGGCGGCATTGGGCAAACAGCCTTGCGCTGAGCCCACAGGGGATGATTAACAGTCAATTGGTGCAAGCCGCTTACTCCCCAGCGGCAGCCCTGCGCACAGAGCAATGGCTGGTAAAACTGCAAGCGTCTCTCAATAACCCCACTCTCAAAAATCAGTTGAATGAACTCAACACCTACAGCAATCGGGCGCATCGTTTGGCGGGGTTGATTGCGCTCGAGCAGGAAGGTGCACTCTTGCGAGTGGCCAGTGCACAGGACATACAGCGATTCAGCACCCGCATCGCGAATCTGAATGTGCTGCTGAAGAACGAAGACACTTACAAGCACAACGCCAAAGTGTCACTTAAGGATAGTAAGCGCCGCATGCTCAGTGACGAGCAGCGGCAGATGGCCAGGTATGACGCTGATCGCTTTCACCAGTTGCAGATGAATACCCAAAAAGAGCGTTGGGAATTGGTCAAGAAGATTCAAAGCAGTATCACAGTTACGAATAGTGAGTCGGCTGGGTTTATTGGGGTAGAACTTAAGCTTGATCCGCAGCAACACGCTTATTTGAATGAAGAGATAGACCGTTTACGTTCTGGCGTTAGGGGTGGATATGGAGAGGGGCGTGCGGGTTTTACCGCATTTAAGGGAGGGTTGCTGCCGTTAGCGTTAATGTTGTGGCAGGCGCAGACTTTGGGGGAGGCTTGGAGGGAGTGGGACCGACTTACGGCAGAAGGTACAGTTGGATTTAAAGAACGAGTTATTTTTTTTGGTGCTATAGGAGGTGCTGCTTCGTCTGTATTATCTGTTTATCAGAGCGTGCATATTTCTCTCGTGGATAAAGCTTTTAAGGTTGTTCAACTGAGTAGTGAGAATGCCAATGGAATGCTGCTGGCTGTAAAACTTGGGAAATTAGGGCTGGGGCTTGGGGTGCTTATTGCTCCTTTGGCTTTTGTCGGGGCGGTAGGTACGTCGTTAAGTAATATCAATAAGTGGGTGACAGCCATCCGTACTGGGAATACGGGAGAAAAGGCTGGTGCATTTATAGCTCTGGCGGGTGATACAAGTAATACCGCAGTCGTAGGCGTGGCTTGGATTAATATGGTTGCGGAGTTGCGTTTTGTTTTTGAGTCACTTGATAAAGGTGCGCGGGCGTTAAATACAGCCTGGGCTGTGCGGGGGGCTCGTTTTTTGAGTTACTCCGCAATGCTGACACCGTGGGGCTTGGGTTTTATGGCCTTGAGCCTAGGTGGGGAGGCCATTTATAACTACTACAAACTTGAAGGTCATCAGCGTTGGTTAATTAATTGTTGCTGGGGGAATGATGAGCAAGGATGGGATTGGCCGCTACATGCTCAATATTTGGCAGAGGCAACGCTGCGTCCTGTAATCACTGATGAAGGCATCACTCAACCTTCTGATAGTTTGGATAGGTTCCGGTCTTTTGTGTTGAGTGTTCCAGGTATGAATATGCAGCGTTTGGCTGAACATCCGATTAGATTTACAGCACAGCTTAAGCGTGATAGCGCCGCCGCTATTATCGATGTTGGCGAGAAGTTACTTAATAGCTTGCGTCTTGTTGGGAGTACCCCTCTTACCTTGCAGCTAGATTTACCCTATGACTGGTGTGGTACACAGGCATTAATGTTGATGCGTATCTCGGTACAGCCCGAGCTGGCAGTTCGCCCACTTAAATCTGAGGAGTTGTTTCTGCACTACCGTATTCCTTTGGATGTGGGAAGTATTAATTTACCGATCAAAGGTGTGGAGGGTGTTGCACATATTGGCAGTATGGATGGGTATGAGTTGAGGTCGGAAAATTTAAATGAATGATCTCAAGTACAACCGATTACCTCATGCTGGAGATTTTGAGATAGAAAGTGGCACGGAGGCATTCTATTTTTCACCCCGACCTTTACCGACTGGGGTTGCCGCGTTTAGTGGACAACGTATGCATCGTGAGGTAAATGATGTGTTCTTGGATTTTGCCCATGGTGTTAGCGGTTTGGAATTCGCTGTACGAGCCTCGGTAGGGTCTATTGTGTTCATGGCTATTTTCTTTGCCTTACTTAATTTATTTGCGGCAGGTACATCTTTTTATTATGGTTGGCCATTTTGGAGTAACTTTTTTGAGAATATGCAGAACCCCATTTTGTGGGGTTTTACTGCCGTGCACATACTTATTGCTGGAATACCCCTATATAAAAGCATCCATCAAATAACTTCCGTCCCTCCCGTACGTTTTAACCGCCAACGCCGCGAAGTGGCCTATGTTCGCAAAAAAGGTGAGCCTGCGTTAATAGTCCCTTGGGAGGAAGTCATTGCTTGTGTCACGGCTGGCACTGTAATTAACCCATACGCCGTTATGAACAACTATTCGCTGATGATAGGGCTGCGCGACAATCGCAGTGGTGACGTTGTGTGGTTGACCCTCAACGTGGGCCATTTAAGTTTGGCGGTCAGCGAGTGGGAGGCGTTGCGGGTGTATATGGAGGAAGGGCCACTGGCCTTGCCAACCCCTTTATTGATCGACGAAGAGTTTCAGGAAGGCACCGTGGCGTACTTTCATATGTGCCGGGGTGTCTACCGGGAAATGCATTCCTGGCCGGTGTATGCGTTTGGCTTTTTAACCATTCAGTTTTGCAGCGGCTGGACCTTGCCCTGCCGGTTTTCTGAATGGGTTTATACCCGCCCGAAAGCCGCTTTTCCAGACGCTATCCGTGAATGGTCAAAACCCTTGCCCGCTGAACAGCACGCCAAACCCAGTGCCGAACTGCTGCAACAAAGCGCTGAACTGCGTCAGGCTTTGAGTAAAGGTCAAAGTTTGTTTGATTATTACAAGGTCAAATTTTCTGAGCCTGAATCCTCAGATGATCAAGCGGATGATTTAAATGAATGATCCCAAGTACAACCGCTTACCTCATGCCGGCGATGTTGAGATTGAAAACGGCACAGAGGCATTTTATCTTGCCCCCAGACCTTTACCTACAGGAACGTTCGCTTTTAGCGGGCAACAGATGCATCGGGAGGTTAATGATGTTTTTTTGGATTTTGCACATGGTGTTAGCGGCTTAGAATTTGCGGTTAGGGCATCTGTTGGATCTGTATTGGGAATGATTATTTTTTTTCTATTGGTAGGGTTTGGCTTAGGGGTTCATGATTATATTGAACATGGCTCGCCAGTTTTTGAGATTTTACTGACTCTTGTGATTCCTAATTATTATTTGTGGGTTTTTACTGTCGTGCACATACTTGTTGCAGGAATACCCCTATATAAAAGCATCCATCAAATAACTTCCGTCCCTCCCGTACGTTTTAACCGCCAGCGCCGCGAAGTGGCCTATGTTCGCAAAAAAGGTGAACCTGCGTTAATAGTCCCTTGGGAGGAAGTCATTGCTTGTGTCACGGCAGGCACTGTAGTTAACCCATACGCCGTTATGAACAGCTATTCGCTGATGATAGGGCTGCGCGACAGTCGCAGTGGTGACGTTGTGTGGTTGACCCTTAACGTGGGCCATTTAAGTTTGGCGGTCAGCGAGTGGGAGGCGTTGCGGGTGTATATGGAGGAAGGGCCACTGGCCTTGCCAACCCCATTATTGATCGACGAAGAGTTTCAGGAAGGCACTGTGGCGTACTTTCATATGTGCCGGGGTGTCTACCGGGAAATGCATTCCTGGCCGGTGTATGCGTTTGGCTTTTTAACCATTCAGTTTTGCAGCGGCTGGACCTTGCCCTGCCGGTTTTCGGAATGGGTTTATACCCGCCCGAAAGCCGCTTTTCCAGACGCTATCCGTGAATGGTCAAAACCCTTGCCCGCCGAGCAGCACGCCAAACCCAGTGCCGAACTGCTGCAACAAAGCGCTGAACTGCGTCAGGCTTTGAGTAAAGGTCAAAGTTTGTTTGATTATTACAAGGTCAAATTTTCTGAGCCTGAATCCTCAGATGATCAAGCGGATGATTTAAATGAATGATCCCAAGTACAACCGCTTACCTCATGCCGGCGATGTTGAGATTGAAAACGGCACAGAGGCTTTTTATCTTTCACCTAAACCGTTACCGACGGGGGTAGCCGCTTTTACAGGTCAGCGAATGCATCGTGAGGTAAATGATGTGTTCTTGGATTTTGCTCATGGTGTCAGCGGTTTGGAGTTTGCTGTAAGGGCGTCTATTGGATCGAATGCGTTCTTAATAATTCTCTTTTTTCTGGTCTCAGGAGTCGCTGCGTGGGGACGCCGTCATAAAGAATATTTTCTTGAGGGATGGTGGGTTTTTTTTACTACATGGCCAATCTGGATGGTTATTGGTTGTTTCATATTAATAAGTTTGTATTTTTTATACCAAGGCATCCATCAAATAACTTCCATCCCTCCCGTACGTTTTAACCGCCAACGTCGCGAAGTGGCCTATGTTCGCAAAAAAGGTGAACCTGCATTAATAGTTCCTTGGGAGGAAGTCATTGCTTGTGTCACGGCAGGCACTGTAGTTAATCAATACGCTGTTATGAACAACTATTCGCTGATGATAGGGCTGCGCGACAGTCGCAGTGGTGACGTTGTGTGGTTGACCCTCAACGTGGGCCACTTAAGTTTGGCGGTCAGCGAGTGGGAGGCGTTGCGGGTGTATATGGAGGAAGGGCCGCTGGCCTTGCCAACCCCTTTATTGATCGACGAAGAGTTTCAGGAAGGCACCGTGGCGTACTTTCATATGTGCCGGGGTGTCTACCGGGAAATGCATTCCTGGCCGGTGTATGCGTTTGGCTTTTTAACCATTCAGTTTTGCAGCGGCTGGACCTTGCCCTGCCGGTTTTCGGAATGGGTTTATACCCGCCCGAAAGCCGCTTTTCCAGACGCTATCCGTGAATGGTCAAAACCCTTGCCCGCCGAGCAGCACGCCAAACCCAGTGCCGAACTGCTGCAACAAAGCGCTGAACTGCGTCAGGCTTTGAGTAAAGGTCAAAGTTTGTTTGATTATTACAAGGTCAAATTTTCTGAGCCAGAAATCGCCGCGGGCACTGAGTCTCCTTAGTGCTGCCCGCCTACCTAAATAAAATGTAAGTATTTAATAAATAAGAGGTCGTTATGGATGAAAGTTCGTCGGAGTTGATTGAGGGCGCTTGCAAATTTATAGATTTTACTTGTGGGTGCTGCGGGCTTATTTGGTCATCCACGTTTATAGAGGTTTATAAGGTATTGGATGGTGAGTATTTGTCGTGTGCTAAGTGTAAGAGCAGCCTGCGTTCCACGGTTGGCGAGAGTAGAAAGATAAAGTATGCACTTGCCAGGCACGCATTAATTTGGACTTTTTTGGTGGTGTGCGGATTGGCTGGGTTGTTAGTGATTGGTGCCATATTTGAATGGGTTAACTATTTGGCAGGATGGGTTGTTCTATTAGTCAGTGTTTTTTTGATTGGGTGTGTAAAGGTGAGCTACGAAGGAGGAAAAGTTTTTGAGGTCAGGTTGGACAGTGTTTGAAAGTGTAGGACGCTTTGGGTCAGAGGCTGGAGAGTATTCGGTGTGTTTATAGAATCGTCCTACGTTTCGTCAGGACGGAGACTGCATTTTTACTTGTTTGGTTCGTATTTACTCGCTGGCTTAAATTAGGACGTGGGAATTGTATGGAACCTGTAAGCGAGAATGGAAAATATCAATTGGACAAAGGCGCGTCATCGGCTGGAGGTGAAGAGCTGTATGGGGTCTCGATCACCAAATTTTTACTGCTGTATGTGATGACCCTTGGTGGGTATATGATGTATTGGTCGTATCGGAACTGGAAGTTTTATAGTTGTATGTCTCAAACAGGTATTATGCCGGTCATGCGTGGGATATTTTGGCCGTTTTTTATTTTTTCACTGCTTGCGCGAATTAAGGCTGCGTCGCGTGTTAAAGGGGATCAATGTCATTGGTCTTCTGAAATTAGAGGGCTGTTGATTTTTTCGCTTGTGTTGGTGTCGTGGGCGTTAGGTTTTATTCTAAATGAGCCAGCCGATAGTATGGTTGCATTAGTGGCGGGTGTGATCGTTATTGCCGTAGGTGCCTATTTGTTTGTGGATGTTCAGCGTGTGGTTAATCAATTAACCAATGATCCGCAAGGGCGTGGCAATAGTGAAATGACAGCGGCGAACATGATCTGGGTAATTCTCGGCGGTCTCTATTGGGTCTTTGTTACTTTAGGTACATTTGCTGTACAAGTCTGAGTGGCTCACTGTATTTCGGACAGTAACACGATCTGTTTCTAATATTGGCTATCCGGATCTTTCAGTTAGATCCGGCTTTCTGATTGCTTTGCAATCGGACTTAGTCTCGCGGAACTCGGCAACGCTACAGGTTTTTGTAGTCGCTGCCGAAGGCTGCGATAAGGGCCGCAGGGCCCTTCAACATTAAACAGTCTCAGTCGAATCAAACGGCTTGCGCACCGCCCTTACTACAGGGCGCAGCAGTTCAGTCGGCGGTGTTTCGCAGCTGATTTTACGGCCCAGCATTGCTTCAATTGACGGCAACTGGTACGAGTCGTCTTCACCGGCAAAGCTGATGGACACGCCACTTGCGCCCGCGCGGCCTGTACGGCCAATGCGGTGCACATAGTCATCCGGCACTTCGGGCAAGGTGAAGTTGATCACATGGCTGATGCCGTCGATGTGGATGCCGCGCCCTGCAACGTCGGTGGCGACCAGGACCCGGATCTTGCCTTCGCGGAAGCCTTCGAGGGTTTTGATGCGCTTGTGCTGCGGTACGTCGCCTGACAGTTGGGCGGCGTTGATGCCGTCTCGTACCAGGCGCTCTTCGATGCGGCGTACTTCATCTTTGCGGTTGGCGAACACGATGACGCGTTCCCAGCCGTTGTCGTTCACCAGGTTGAACAGCAATTTGTATTTGTCAGCACCGGCGACCGCATACACGTGTTGCTCCACCAGTTCGTTGGCGACGTTCTGGGCTTCGATTTCAACGATGGCCGGGTCGGTGGTCCATTGTTTGGCCAGGTTCATCACGTCTTCAGTGAAGGTCGCGGAGAACAGCAGCGTTTGACGCTCGGCTTTTGGCGGGGTCTGACGAATGATCTGACGCACTTGCGGGATGAAGCCCATGTCGAGCATGCGGTCAGCTTCGTCGAGCACCATCACTTCGACCATGTCCAGGTGCACGTCGCCACGTTGGTTGAAGTCCAGCAGACGGCCCGGGGTGGCCACCAGAATGTCGCAATGACGCGCTTCCAGGTGTTTGAGCTGTTTGTCGAAGTCCATGCCGCCCACAAACGTCATGACGTTGAGGTCGGTGTACTTGGTCAGGTCGGCGGCGTCTTTGGCGATCTGCACCACCAGTTCGCGGGTTGGCGCGATGATCAGTGCCCGCGGCTCGCCCATGTAGCGTTCTTTGGGCGGCGGGGTTTGGGTCAGTTGGCTGATGATCGAGATCAGGAACGCAGCGGTTTTGCCAGTGCCGGTTTGGGCACGGCCAATGGCGTCGCGTCCGCTCAGGGTGTAGCCCAGCACTTGTGCCTGAATCGGCGTGCAATACGGGAAACCCAGGTCCTGGATGGCGTGCATCAGTTCAGGGGTGAGCTTGAAATCGTGAAAGCGGGTTTTGCCTTCTTGTGGCTCAACAACAAAATCTTCGAGTTTCCAGGGAATGACTGGCGGTTTGGGGGCCGCTTCACGCCGTGGTTTTGCAGCTTTTGGTTTTTCGATACGCGCAGGTTCTGGGGCGGGCGAGGCTGCGGGAGTGGTCACCGCGGCTTGCGCAGGAGCAGAAGGGCCAGGCTGTTGCGCGTCGGTTCGCGGGCTGGGGCTGCTGGGAGGTGTCATGGACGCTGGCGCGAGCGGCTCAGCCTCGCTTTTACCGAATATTTTTTTGAGTGCTTTAAGCACGGTCATCTCATCAGTTGGTTAAGGAGTGTACGCCGGGCAGTGTAATGCAAGTCGCGTGCTCGGCGTAGTTAACGGGGGGATGTTTCGTTTTTAGCTCAGGTGTTTGGCCAGCCAAGTACCGATGTCACGGATTTCTTCGGGTAACACTTGGTGCCCCATTGGGTATTCCTGCCATGTAACGTCCACACCCAAACGCTTCAAGTGCTCATACGCCGTGCGCCCCATCGAGTTTTGAACGACATCGTCGTGTTGGCCATGCAGGCAGTACGCGGGCGTGCGTTGTTGGCTGGCGGACAATTGCAGCTCATTACTGAAGGTTGGGGCGTAGGTGGAGAGGGCAAGTACGCCACCCAATGCGCCCTGCCATTTTAGATAGGCGGTATGAAACACCACGGCGCCGCCTTGGGAAAAACCGGCGAGAAAAATTCGACTCGCGTCTATTCCGGCCCTCTTCTGATCTTCGATCAACTCAATGACCGTGTCTGCCGATTGGTTCAGCTCCTCCTCACTGATTGAACGAGCAGGGCTCATGGCCCGGATGTCGTACCAGCTCGGCATGGCATATCCGCCATTAATAGTCACTGGCCGGGTCGGTGCCTGGGGCAAAACAAAGCGCGTGGTCTCTAAGGACTCTTGCAGCGCTTCAGCCACCGGCAAGAAGTCATAACGATCGGCGCCCAAGCCGTGAAGCCAGATAACACAAGCGTCTGCGGTCTTTGGGGGGTGAATGATCAGAGGTTCGGTCATGGATGCTCCATCGTTGGGCGTTCGCGCTAAGAGTGAGCGCGATAAAGGTGCGCGCTTGTTTAAAAGTTACAGAAGATGTCGCCTGCTTGAACGTTTCTGCCTAAAAACCAGGCTGAATCGCTTAACGCGTCACAGTGGTACGGGCTTTGCTATGGGGACAGGGACGTTAGCAGGTTCTCCGTCGGCGGTAACACTAACAGGCAACGGCCAGATGGGGGACAGCAAAATCAGACAGATGAAGTTAGACAAGGAATTCAACAGCTCAGGTGAGCGCTTCGGTTTGAAGAGTCGTGCGATACACCTATCGCTCAAGGCTTATGCCGCTTGACCCAACAAAAAGCCAACACGGGTCAACAGTGCCTCACAAGGGGGCGGCGGGTCTTGTTCAAACACAAAAAAAGCAGCACTGGAGGTTTGAATGAAGCAGTTGAAATCCACCCTGGCCCTGGCCACCGCAGCCGTCGTTTTGAGCGTTGCAGGTTTTGCTCATGCCGGCGCGACATTGGATGGCGTAAAAAAGAAGGGTTTTGTGCAGTGTGGCGTCAGTGATGGCTTACCGGGTTTCTCGGTTCCTGACAAAGACGGCAAAATTCTGGGGATCGATGCTGACATTTGCCGCGCCGTAGCCGCTGCTGTGTTTGGCGATGCGACCAAGGTCAAGTTCAGCCAGTTGAACGCCAAAGAGCGTTTTACCGCGCTGCAATCGGGCGAAGTTGACGTGTTGTCGCGCAACACCACCTGGACCAGCTCTCGCGATGCGGGCATGGGCCTGGTGTTTGCTGGCGTGACGTATTACGACGGCGTTGGCTTTTTGGTCAACAACAAGCTGGGCGTAAAAAGCGCCAAGGAACTGGACGGTGCGACCATCTGCATCCAGGCCGGGACGACCACCGAGCTCAACGTCTCGGACTACTTCCGCGCGAATAATCTGAAATACACACCAATCACTTTCGATACCTCTGATGAAAGCGCCAAGTCGCTGGAAAGCGGCCGTTGCGATGTGTTGACCTCCGACAAATCGCAGCTTTATGCACAGCGCAGCAAGTTGGCCAACCCGAACGACTACGTGGTGTTGCCGGAAACCATCTCTAAAGAACCGCTGGGTCCAGTGGTGCGCAAGGGCGATGAAGACTGGTTCAGCATCGTTAAGTGGACGCTGTTCGCCATGCTCAACGCGGAAGAAGCGGGCATTACCTCTAAAAACGTAGTGGCCGAAGCCAAATCGAGCAAAAACCCTGACGTTGCCCGTTTGCTGGGCGCTGACGGTGAATACGGTAAAGATCTGAAATTGCCTAAGGACTGGGTCGTTCAGATCGTTAGCCAAGTCGGTAACTACGGCGAAGTCTTCGAGAAAAACCTCGGCAAGAGCACCCCGCTGGCCATCGACCGTGGTCTGAACGCCCTGTGGAACAACGGCGGCATTCAATACGCACCCCCTGTGCGCTGATAGCCCTGTCACCCGGTGGGCCAACCACCGGGTGAAGTTTTGATTCCTTTTTTCAGGGGCACTTCATGCAGACTAAAGTCGGCGCACCCAAGCAGAGGCTGAGCCTCAGCGATCCACGTGTGCGTGCGTGGTTATTTCAGATCATCACCGTCGGGTTGGTGGTCTTTATGGGTTGGTATCTGTTCAACAATACTCAGACCAACCTGCAACACCGAGGCATTACGTCCGGTTTTGACTTTCTTGAACGCAGTGCAGGGTTTGGTATTGCGCAGCACTTGATTGATTACACCGAATCCGACAGCTATGCGCGGGTCTTTGTGATCGGATTACTGAACACTTTGCTGGTGTCGGTCATCGGTATCGTGCTGGCAACCATTCTGGGTTTCATCATCGGTGTCGCACGGCTTTCATCGAACTGGATGATCAACAAGCTGGCGACGGTTTATGTCGAGATTTTTCGCAATATCCCTCCACTGCTGCAAATCCTGTTCTGGTACTTCGCGGTCTTTCTGACCATGCCGGGGCCGCGTAACAGTCACAACTTCGCCAACACCTTTTATATGAGCAGCCGCGGCCTGAACATGCCGGCCGCCATTGGCACCGATGCATTCTGGCCGTTTGTGATCAGTGTGGTGCTGGCGATTGTGGCGGTGGTGGTGATGGCGCGGTGGGCCAATAAACGCTTTGAGGCGACCGGTGTACCGTTTCATAAGTTCTGGGCCGGGTTGGGCTTGCTGCTGGTGATTCCTGGAGCATGCGTGCTGATTTTTGGCGCGCCGGTGCATTGGGAAATGCCTGAGCTCAAGGGCTTCAACTTTGTCGGTGGCTGGGTGCTGATCCCGGAACTGCTGGCGTTGACCATTGCACTGACGGTGTACACGGCGGCTTTTATTTCCGAAATCGTGCGCTCGGGCATCAAGTCGGTCAGCCACGGCCAGACCGAAGCGGCCCGCTCCCTGGGGCTGCGCCCTGGGCCGACGCTGCGCAAGGTCATCATCCCGCAAGCACTGCGGGTGATTATTCCGCCGCTGACCAGCCAATACCTCAACCTGGTGAAAAACTCGTCGCTGGCGGCGGGCATCGGGTATCCGGAAATGGTTTCACTGTTTGCCGGCACGGTACTGAACCAGACCGGGCAAGCGATTGAAGTCATCGCCATCACCATGAGCGTTTACCTGGCTAT
Organism: Pseudomonas sp. NPDC096917; assembly: GCF_044762555.1. NCBI lineage: Bacteria > Pseudomonadati > Pseudomonadota > Gammaproteobacteria > Pseudomonadales > Pseudomonadaceae > Pseudomonas > Pseudomonas sp. NPDC096917. The sequence goes on from NZ_JBIWEO010000006.1 coordinate 189,693, forward strand.
CAGCATCAGCATTTCGCTGCTGATGAACTGGTACAACACGCGCATTGCGCTGATCGAGCGATGAGGACGCGACTATGACGACTCATGTTTTCAAACCCGACATGCCGCCGCCGGGTAACCGCATCGGCATCGTCGCCTGGGCGCGGGCCAATCTGTTTTCCAGTTGGCTCAATACCCTGCTGACGCTGTTTGCCTTTTACCTGGTTTGGCTGATTGTGCCGCCACTCCTCAGTTGGGCGATTTTTGACGCCAACTGGGTGGGCAGTACCCGGGCCGACTGCACCAAGGACGGCGCTTGCTGGGTGTTCATCCAACAACGTTTCGGTCAGTTCATGTACGGCTATTACCCGCGTGAACTGCGCTGGCGTGTCGACCTGACCGTGTGGTTGGCAGTCATTGGCATTGCGCCGTTGTTTATCGCGCGCTTCAAGCACAAGGCGATTTACGGCCTGAGCTTTTTGGTGGTGTACCCGATCCTGGCGTACAGCCTGTTGCACGGCGGCTACTGGGGGCTGAGCAACGTGGCGACCAGCCAATGGGGCGGCTTGATGCTGACGCTGGTGATTGCCACCGTGGGCATCGCGGGTGCATTGCCGCTGGGCATTTTGCTGGCCCTGGGGCGACGTTCGGACATGCCGGCGATTCGCGTGGTGTGCGTAACCTTCATTGAGTTCTGGCGCGGCGTACCGTTGATCACGGTGCTGTTTATGTCGTCGGTGATGCTGCCGCTGTTTCTGCCCGAGGGCATGAACTTCGACAAGCTGCTGCGGGCCTTGATCGGGGTGATTCTGTTCCAGTCGGCGTATGTGGCCGAAGTGGTGCGCGGCGGTTTGCAGGCCATTCCCAAAGGCCAGTACGAAGCGGCTGCCGCGATGGGCCTGGGCTACTGGCGCAGCATGGGCCTGGTGATCTTGCCGCAAGCCTTGAAGCTGGTGATCCCCGGCATCGTGAACACCTTTATTGCCCTGTTCAAGGACACCAGCCTTGTGATCATCATCGGCCTGTTCGACCTGCTCAACAGCGTCAAGCAAGCCGCTGCCGACCCGACCTGGCTTGGCATGGCGACCGAAGGTTATGTGTTCGCGGCCTTGGTGTTCTGGATTTTCTGTTTTGGTATGTCCCGCTACTCCATACATCTGGAGCGCAAGCTGGACACTGGCCACAAGCGTTAGTAGGAGTTGGACATGAGTGAAGCAATCAAAAAGCCAGCTAGCCCTGAAGGCATTATTCAGATGCAGGGTGTTAACAAGTGGTATGGCCAGTTCCACGTGCTCAAGGACATCAACCTGAACGTGCAGCCAGGCGAGCGGATTGTGTTGTGCGGGCCTTCGGGCTCGGGTAAATCGACCACTATTCGCTGCCTTAATCGCCTCGAAGAACACCAGCAGGGGCGCATTGTGGTTGATGGTGTGGAGTTGACCAACGACATCAAGCAGATCGAAACCGTGCGCCGCGAAGTCGGCATGGTGTTTCAGCACTTCAACCTGTTTCCGCATCTGACCATTCTGCAAAACTGCACGTTGGCACCGATGTGGGTGCGCAAGATGCCCAAGCGCCAGGCCGAAGAAATTGCCATGCACTATCTGGAGCGCGTGCGCATTCCGGAGCAGGCACACAAGTTTCCGGGGCAGTTGTCCGGTGGTCAGCAACAGCGTGTGGCGATTGCCCGGGCGCTGTGCATGAAACCCAAAATCATGCTGTTTGACGAACCGACCTCAGCGCTTGATCCGGAAATGGTCAAAGAAGTGCTCGACACCATGATCGGTTTGGCAGAAGACGGCATGACCATGCTCTGCGTGACGCACGAAATGGGCTTTGCCCGGACCGTGGCTAACCGCGTGATCTTTATGGACAAGGGTGAAATCGTCGAGCAAGCCGCACCGAATGACTTCTTCGACAATCCGCAAAATGACCGGACCAAACTGTTCCTCAATCAGATTTTGCATTGATGTCATAGGCTGCATTTTTGTGTAGGAACGTGCTGTTTCGCGATCTTTTAAAGATCAAAAGTTCGCGAGGCGAGCTCGCTCAGGGGGTAAGCGTGCATTTTCGCGCTGTTGTTGCTTTAGAAACAGCAGCGCGTTGATGTCTGCGCATTCGTTGATTGCCTGTAACGGCGCAACCAGTTCCGAGTGCCGGCCCAGCAGACGCATCAGTACATTCGCTGCATTCATGGCCCGCCAGGTTAGGCACGCTGCGGGTTAATGGTTTGAAACTCCCACTCACATCGCGCCCTTGAACGGGTGCATCGCGCTGGGCGCGCCGCAGGTGTAGCAATCTTGTTTGCTCATCGGTCTTTTCCTTGAAGCCAATGACGGGCTGGCCCCTGCGCATCAAATTACCCTTTAAGGGTTTTTTGTTCAGCGTTTAGTCAGTCGCTTGAGTTGGCCCTTTAATCTGTAGTTGATTGCTCTTGCGCAAGGCGCTGACTAACATGTCGGAAAATTCATCCTATGATTGGATGAAAAGGTGAACTCCATGACAGACGTTTCTCCGCTGATAAAACGCTCGCTGGTCGATCAGGCCCTTGAGCAACTGCGCGCCCGCATCAACAGTGGTACGTGGGAGGTGGGGCAGCGTCTGCCGACCGAGCCAGAGCTGGCCACGCAACTGAACATCAGCCGTAACACGGTGCGTGAAGCCATGCGGGTGCTGGCGTTTGCCGGTCTGATTGATATTCGCCAAGGCGATGGCAGTTATTTGCGCGGGCGTATCGATCCGATGGACACGCTGCGTGCATTGTCATCCTGTTCGCTGGAGCAGGGTCGTGAGATGCGCCATATCCTGGAAGTCGAAGCCGTTGGCCTGGCAGCCTTGCGCCGCACCGATGAAGACTTGCGGCTCCTGCATCAGGCGCTCGAGGTCAGCGGCCAGCATTATCATGGCGAACTCGATACCTATATTTGCTGTGACTTGCTGTTTCATCAGCGGTTGATTGATGCCGCGCACAACCCGGCCTTGAGCGAGTTGTACCGCTACAGCGCCAGTGTTTTTACTCATCATTTGCGCAACACCATGGACGTTCAGCCACGGCGCCAGAAAGTGTTTGATCTGCACGTCCAATTGCTGGAAGCCGTCGAACAACAAGACCCGCAGCGGGCTATGGCGCTTTGCCGGACGTTGATCAATGAACCTTGAACCGGAGAAGGCCATGAACCCTCCCTCGACCGAAGCTGTTCGCCATTTGGATGAACTGGAAGAACTGCTGATCGACGCTGAAGTTGATGACGAGCAGGTGCAACAGACGCCACCGGTGGTGCTGCGTCCCTGGTTGCTGCTGTTGGGGCTGGTGCTGGTGGCTCTGAACCTGCGCCCGGCATTGTCGAGCGTGGCGCCGTTACTCGGCGAGGTATCGGACAGCTTGGGATTGTCAGCCGCGCAAGCCGGTTTGCTGACCACTTTGCCCGTGCTGTGTCTGGGGGTGTTTGCACCTTTGGCACCGATTTTGGCCCGACGCTTTGGGACTGAGCGGGTGGTACTCGGGATTCTTCTGACGCTGGGCGGCGGCATTGTGTTGCGCAGTTGCCTGGGTGAAGTCGGACTGTTTGCCGGTAGCATTTTGGCTGGTGCCAGTATTGGGGTGATCGGCGTATTGGTGCCGGGCATTATCAAGCGTGATTTTGCCGGGCATGCCGGCACCATGACTGGCGTCTATACCATGGCGTTGTGCCTGGGGGCGGCACTGGCGGCGGGCGCAACGGTGCCGTTGAGCCATTACCTGGGGGACAGCTGGGCATCAGGTCTGGGGTTCTGGGCGCTACCTGCCGTGCTGGCGGCCATTTTCTGGCTGCCGCAGGTGGGCAAGCGACAAGGCGCGCACAACGTGGCCTACCGGGTGCGTGGCCTGCTGCGTGATCCCCTGGCCTGGCAAGTGACCTTCTACATGGGGCTGCAATCGTCGTTGTCCTACATCGTTTTCGGTTGGTTGCCTTCAATCCTGATTGGCCGAGGCCTGACCCCGACCCAAGCCGGGCTGGTGATGTCGGGTTCGGTGATCGTTCAGTTGATCACGGCGCTGAGTGCGCCCTGGCTGGCGACGCGCGGCAAAGATCAACGACTGGCGATTGTGCTGGTCATGGGCATGACGTTGGCAGGCCTGTTTGGTTGTCTGTATGCCCCGCTGGACGGCTTGTGGGGCTGGGCGATTGTGTTGGGACTCGGGCAGGGCGGGACGTTCAGTCTGGCGTTAACCTTGATTGTGCTGCGTTCGCGTGATGCCCATGTGGCGGCCAACCTGTCGGGCATGGCTCAAGGCATTGGCTACACCGTGGCCTCGCTGGGGCCGCTGGCCGTGGGCGTGGTGCATGAAGTCACGGGAGGTTGGAATGCGCTGGGCTGGATTTTTGCGGTGATTGGCCTGTGTGCCATCGTTGCGGGGCTTGGGGCTGGGCGGGCGCTGTATGTGAACGTGCAGAGCGAGAAGATTCAAAGCGCATAGTGTTTCGGCTCATTGCGGATTATCGTGCAGGGATCAATCACTGTACGGAACTCGCCATGAGCCAAGACCATCAAGCGTTGATTACTCGCTTCTACCAGGCTTTTCAGCAGTTGGATGCGCACGCCATGGGCGAGTGTTACACCGACGACGTACTGTTCAGCGATCCGGTATTTGGCGAACTGCGTGGGCATGACGTCACCGATATGTGGCGCATGCTGACGTCACGGGCCAAGGACTTCAGCCTGACGTTTGATCAGGTTCAGGCCGACACGCAGCGCGGCAGTGCGCACTGGGTTGCGACCTATTTGTTCAGCCAGACCGGTCATGTCGTGATCAACGATATTCAGGCCCGCTTTGTATTTCGCGACGGCAAGATATGCGAGCATCACGACCACTTCGACCTGTGGCGCTGGTCGCGTCAGGCATTGGGCACCAAGGGCCTATTGCTGGGGTGGACGCCGCTGGTGCAAAACGCCATTCGGGCCCAGGCGAAAAAAGGCCTCAAAGCCTTTCAGGCAGGGCGTTAAGGATTAAGTGTGACAAGCGTTAGCGAATCTTCCGAGGCCACGGCTCAAGTGGCTAAACCCTGGTTTGTGTATTTGGTGCGTGCGGCCAATGGCTCGCTGTATTGCGGGATCAGCGCTGACCCGGTGCGACGTTTTGCCCAGCATCAAACCGGAAAGGGCGCGCGTTTCTTCGCTTCAAGCCCAGCCGTGGCCTTGGTGTATATCGAGTCCTGGCCGGATAAAGGCGAAGCGCTGCGTCAGGAACGGCTGATTAAAAAGCTCAAAAAAAGCGCAAAAGAGTGCCTGGTGCAAAGCCAGATGGCGCAGTGCTTAGAAGTGAGCTGACCGGGCTTTCAATTGCGCTATGCTGCCCGCTCACATACGTCTGGCGGATTACTGAATGTCTGAGTTGATTCTTCATCATTACGCAACGTCCCCTTTCGCCCACAAAGCTCGCCTGTTGCTGGGCTTCAAAGGGCTTTCATGGCACTCAGTACACATCCCGGCGATGATGCCAAAACCTGATTTGCTGGCCTTGACCGGTGGTTATCGTAAAACCCCGGTGCTGCAAGTGGGGGCGGACATTTATTGCGATACAGCGTTGATTGCCCAGCGTCTGGAGCAAGAAAAATCGGCGCCGGTGTTGTTGCCTCTCGGCAAAGAACTGGTGGTCAGTGCGTTTGCGGCATGGGCTGACTCGGTGGTGTTTCAGCATGCCGTGAGTTTGGTGTTTCAGCCTGAATCGGTGGCGGTGCGTTTTGCCAGATTACCGCCAGAAGGGGTCAAGGCGTTCATGGCGGATCGCGCGGGCTTGTTCAGTGGTGGCAGTGCGACCCGTTTGCCGCTGGAGCAGGCTAAATTGCAGTGGCCAGTGATCATGGCGCGACTTGAGCGGCAATTGCAGCACGAGCAGGGTGACTACCTGTTTGGTGAACCTTCGATTGCCGACTTTGCGTTGGCCCACCCGCTGTGGTTCCTGAAGGCCACACCGGTAACGGCGCCGCTGGTCGATGCGTATCCGGCGGTGGCTGCCTGGTTGGCACGGGTGCTGGATTTTGGTCAGGGCACACCGATCGACATGACCTGCGAGCAGGCGCTGGACGTGGCCAAAAATGCTGAGCCCGTTGAGTTACCTGAATTCGATAAGCAGTGCGGGTTAGCCCAAGGTCAGCGCGTGATCGTGGCTGCGACCGACTACGGTGTCGATCCGGTGGAAGGTGAATTGGTGCACGTGGGCGCAGAAGAAATAGTCGTGCGCCGGAAAGACCCGCGAGTCGCCGCTGTGCATGTGCACTTTCCACGTATCGGGTTTCGAATGGATGCGGTGGGTCAGTAACACGGTGCTGAATACTCCCGTTGGAGCTATTTCAACGCTGCCAAGATCGCATCCGGGTTGAAATCCCTGAGCAATGTACCGTTCACGTCCAGTATCGGAATCCCGCGGCCACCCAGCGCCTCATAGGCCTGGCGGGCCGCGGGATCCTTCTCGATATCAAATTCCTTGAAGGCAATGCCTTTCTGATCCAGAAAGCGCCGCGTGGCCTTGCAGTAGCCGCACCATGGGGTGGAATACAGCACCACCCGGGCGCTGGCCCGGGTTTGCTCGGACACCACGCCTGAGGGGTTAAGCACCCGCTCGATCTTGCCCCAGTTCTGAAAAACGACCACAACCACCAGAACAAACAAGACTTTCTTCAGGATGCCGTTCAGCATTATTTGTTGCGCTTGAGCTGGTCGAGCAATTGGGTCGGCAGGCCTTTGATGACAAGCGTACCGGCCTCTTCGTCGAACTCTACCTTGGAGCCCAGCAAGTGCGCTTCAAAGCTGATAGACAAGCCCTCAGCGCGCCCTGTGAAGCGGCGGAACTGGTTCAGGGTGCGTTTATCAGCCGGGATCTCAGGTGACAGGCCATAGTCCTTGTTGCGAATGTGGTCGTAAAACGCTTTAGGGCGTTCTTCGTCGATCAGCTCGGACAACGCTTCCAGACCCATCGGTTCACCGATCTTGGCCTGACTGCTGGCGTAATCGACCAAGGTCTTGGTTTTTTCGCGGGCTGATTCTTCGGGCAGGTCTTCGCTTTCAACAAAGTCACTGAAGGCCTTGAGCAGCGTGCGGGTTTCGCCGGGGCCGTCGACGCCTTCCTGGCAGCCGATAAAGTCGCGGAAGTACTCCGAGACCTTTTTGCCGTTCTTGCCTTTGATAAACGAAATGTACTGCTTGGATTGCTTGTTGTTCTGCCACTCGGAGAGGTTGATCCGTGCGGCCAGGTGCAATTGACCCAAATCCAGGTGGCGCGAAGGCGTTACGTCCAGTTCCGAGGTGACCGCTACGCCGTCGCTGTGATGCAGCAGCGCAATGGCCAGGTAGTCGGTCATGCCTTGCTGGTAATGCGCGAATAACACGTGACCGCCCACCGACAGGTTGGATTCTTCCATCAGCTTTTGCAGGTGCTCAACGGCTACACGACTGAAGGCGGTGAAATCAGTGCCGCCGTCCAGGTATTCCTTGAGCCAGCCGCTCAAAGGATGTGCACCGGACTCTGCATGGAAAAAGCCCCAGGCTTTCCCTTGTTTGGCGTTATAGCTTTCGTTCAGGTCTGCGAGCATGTTCTCGATGGCTTGAGACTCGGCCAACTCGGAGTCGCGTGCGTGGAGAACAGCGGGCGTACCGTCGGGTTTTTTATCAATCAAGTGGACGATGCAATGACGGATCGGCATGGGCTTCTCGGCGAATAATGAGCGGGGAGGGCGCGCGCCCGGAAAAGCGCCAAGTGTACCGCACCTGAGCTTCAGAGCAGTCTTCGTACCGTGTTTAGGGCGGTGATGGACGGGGTAGAGGGTTTTTTTACGCTTTTAAGGCGATAAAGCTGACCAAATGGCTAGGTAGAGGCGGATATTTAGCCGTCGCTGTGCTAGTTTTGCCCGGTCTTGCGCTGGCTAACGGCGCGAAGCATGCATTCAGCCTGTGTCAGGTCGAACCAAACTCCGTTTTAGCACTCTACATCCGCGATTCGTCGTGAAAGCAAACGGGCGTGCCAGACCCTCGATTTCTGGCTCGATAGCTGACCTTGCACTTTGCAAACCAAATGAATTTGATAGGGAAGGAACATCTTAATGGCTATTACTAAAGACCAACTGATCGCTGATCTGGCTGAAGCTGTAGACGCACCGAAAACTACCGTTCGTGCTCTGCTGGATCAACTGGGTCAAATCGTTGCTGATCAGCTGGAAAATGGCGGCGAAATCACTCTGCCAGGTATTGGCAAACTGAAAGTGACCGAGCGTCCTGCCCGCACTGGCCGTAACCCTTCGACTGGCGCTGCCATCGAAATCGCTGCCAAAAAAGTTATCAAGCTCGTTGTGGCTAAAGGCCTGACTGACGCTGTTAACAAGTAAGAATGCATTAAAAAAAACCGCGCTTGGGAGTGATCCTGAGCGCGGTTTTTTTATGGGCGAAAATCCTCTGTAGGAGCGAGCTTGCTCGCGATCTTTTGATCTTTAAACGCTCGCTCCTACACTGGGGGTTGGCTTACTTCCAGTTTTTCTCGCGCCACATCTGCTGCTGGTCTTTGTCATGGAAGGTCCAGGCCACAAAGCGGCTTTGCTTGTTGCCCTGGGACATTTCGACGACCTGGCTCTCACGTGCACCGGCTTTTTTCAGTGCTGTTTGAATGGCCGGCAAGTTGGAGGCCTTGGACACCAGCACGCTGAACCACAGCACCTGACGACCTACCTGCACGCTTTCACGTATCAGTTGGGTCACAAAGCGTTGCTCGCCGCCTTCGCACCACAATTCGGCCGCCTGGCCACCAAAATTCAGAACCGGCAGTTTGCGCTTGGGATCGGCCTTGCCCAATGCGCGCCATTTGCGCTCGCTGCCGCGTGTGGCTTCATCCAGCGAGGCGTGGAACGGCGGATTGCACAGGGTCAGATCGAAACGCTCGCTGCTTTCCAGGATGTCCAGCAGGATCTTCTGTGGATTAGGTTGCAGGCGCAGGCTGATGGCTTTGTTCAAGCTGTTGGACTGCACAATCGCCTTGGCGGCTTTAACCGCTGTCGGATCGACTTCAGTGCCGAGGAACTGCCAGCGGTATTCGCTGTGGCCGATCAGCGGGTAGACGCAGTTGGCGCCCATGCCGATGTCCAGCACGCGTACGTTGGAGCCGCGCGGAATCTCGCCATCGTTCATGTTGGCCAGCAAGTCAGCGAGGAAGTGCACGTAATCGGCGCGGCCCGGCACCGGGGGGCACAGGTAATCAGCCGGAATGTCCCAGTGTGCAATCCCGTAGAACGTCTTGAGCAGGGCGCGGTTGAAGACGCGCACGGCACTTGGGTTGGCGAAGTCGATGCTCTCTTTGCCGTACGGGTTGATGATCACGAACTCAGCCAGTTCAGGGCAGACCGAGATCAATTGTGGAAAGTCGTAACGGCCCTGATGGCGGTTGCGCGGGTGCAGGCTGGGCTTGACGCGCGGCTCGACCGGTGTGCTCTCGCCGGCAGTCTTGGGCTTGTGGCGTGTGGCTTTGGAAGTACGTGGGGTTGTCATGTTCAATTCATTCCACAAAAGCAATCGCGGGCAAGTCCGCCCCAGCAGGGGTAAACCCTGCGGGAGCGTCCTTGCCCGCGATCAGGTGCGCAGCGTTTTTACAGGCTGGAAATCCGCGCGTGCTGGTCAGCCAATTTGCTCAAGGCCTGTTCGGCCTCGGCCAATTTGGCGCGTTCCTTTTCGATGACTTCAGCCGGAGCCTTGTCAACGAAGGCGGCGTTCGACAGTTTTCCGCCAACGCGGGCCACTTCGCCGTGCAAACGCTGGATTTCCTTGTCCAGGCGCGCCAACTCTGCATCTTTGTCGATCAGGCCAGCCATTGGCACCAACACTTCCATCTCGCCAACCAGAGCGGTAGCAGACAGAGGCGCTTGGGCGCCGTCTTGCAGCACGGTGATCGACTCGAGTTTAGCCAGCTTTTTGAGCAAGGCATCGTTCTCGGTCAAACGGCGCTGGTCTTCGCTGCTGACGTTTTTCAGGTACAGCTGCAACGGCTTGCCCGGGCCAATGTTCATTTCGCCACGGATGTTGCGCGTGCCGAGCATCAAGCCCTTGAGCCATTCGATGTCGTCTTCGGCGGCCTGGTCGATGCGCGCTTCGTTCGCCACCGGCCACGGTTGCAGCATGATGGTCTTGCCTTCAACCCCGGCCAGCGGCGCGATGCGCTGCCAGATTTCTTCGGTGATGAACGGCATGAACGGGTGCGCCAGACGCAAGGCAACTTCCAGAACGCGAACCAGCGTGCGGCGAGTGCCGCGCTGACGATCAACCGGTGCGTTTTCGTCCCACAGCACGGGCTTGGACAGTTCCAGGTACCAATCGCAATACTGGTTCCAGATGAACTCGTACAAGGCTTGTGCGGCCAGGTCGAAGCGGAACTGCTCGAGGTGACGGGTCACTTCGGCTTCGGTGCGTTGCAACTGCGAGATGATCCAGCGATCAGCCAGCGACAGTTCGTAGGCTTCGCCGTTCTGGCCGCAGTCTTCGCCCTTGTCCAGCACGTATCGTGCAGCGTTCCAGATCTTGTTGCAGAAGTTACGATAGCCTTCAACGCGGCCCATATCGAACTTGATGTCGCGGCCGGTGGAGGCCAGCGAGCAGAACGTAAAGCGCAGGGCGTCGGTGCCGTAGCTGGCGATGCCGTCTGCGAACTCGTCACGGGTCTGCTTCTCGATCTTCTTCAGCAGTTTTGGCTGCATCAGGCCGCTGGTGCGCTTGGCCACCAGGTCTTCGAGTTCGATACCGTCGATGATGTCCAGCGGGTCCAGGACGTTGCCTTTGGACTTGGACATCTTCTGGCCTTGACCGTCACGTACCAGGCCGTGGACATACACGGTCTTGAACGGCACTTGCGGGGTGCCGTCTTCGTTCTTCACCAAGTGCATGGTGAGCATGATCATCCGGGCAACCCAGAAGAAAATGATGTCGAAGCCGGTAACCAGCACGTCAGTGGAGTGGAAGGTCTTCAGCGCATCGGTCTTTTCTGGCCAGCCCAGGGTGGAGAATGTCCACAGACCCGAACTGAACCAAGTGTCGAGCACGTCGTTGTCTTGCTGCAACGCAACGTCCGGGCCCAAATTGTGCTTGGCGCGTACTTCGGCCTCGTCGCGGCCTACGTAGACCTTGCCCGACTCGTCGTACCAGGCCGGAATGCGGTGGCCCCACCACAGTTGGCGGCTGATGCACCAGTCCTGGATGTCGCGCATCCACGAGAAGTACATGTTTTCGTACTGCTTGGGCACGAACGCGATGCGGCCGTCTTCGACAGCGGCGATGGCAGGTTCTGCCAGCGGCTTGGTCGAAACGTACCACTGGTCGGTCAGCCACGGTTCAATGACGGTGCCCGAGCGATCGCCCTTCGGTACTTTCAGGGCGTGGTCGTCGACGCTGACCAGCAGCCCGGCTTCTTCAAAGTCGGCAACGATTTGCTTGCGCGCCTCGAAGCGGTCCAGGCCAGCGTATTTGGCTGGCAGGGTCCCGTCGACGGATTCATTGAGCGTGCCATCGAGGTTGAACACCTGTGCGGCAGGCAAAACGGCGGCGTTTTTGTCGAAGATGTTCAGCAGCGGCAGGTTGTGGCGCTTGCCGACTTCGTAGTCGTTGAAATCGTGAGCCGGGGTGATTTTCACACAGCCGGTGCCAAATTCCGGGTCGCAGTAGTCGTCCGCGATGATCGGAATGCGGCGGCCAATCAAGGGCAGCTCAACGAATTTGCCGATCAGGGCTTTATAGCGTTCGTCTTCCGGGTTTACCGCGACAGCAGCGTCACCGAGCATGGTCTCTGGGCGGGTCGTGGCAACGACCAGGTAGTCCAGACCTTCAGCGGTCTTGGCGCCGTCAGCCAGCGGGTAGCGCAGGTTCCACAGGAAACCCTTCTCGTCGTGGTTTTCAACTTCAAGATCGGAAATAGCGGTGTGCAGCTTGGTGTCCCAGTTAACCAGGCGCTTGCCGCGATAGATCAGGCCGTCTTCGTGCAGGCGCACAAAGGCTTCTTTCACCGCGTCCGACAGGCCGTCGTCCATGGTGAAGCGCTCGCGGCTCCAGTCTACGGACGAACCCAGGCGACGGATCTGACGGCTGATGTTGCCGCCCGATTGCTCTTTCCATTCCCAGATTTTGTCGAGGAATTTTTCGCGACCCAAGTCGTGGCGGTTCAGACCCTGTGCTTCGATCTGACGCTCAACCAGCATTTGGGTGGCGATACCGGCGTGGTCGGTGCCCGGCTGCCACAGGGTATTGCGACCCTGCATGCGGCGGAAACGGATCAAGGCGTCCATGATCGCGTTGTTAAAACCGTGACCCATGTGCAGGCTGCCGGTGACGTTCGGCGGCGGGATCATGATGGTGTACGGGTCGCCCGCGCCTTGCGGGGCAAAATAATTCTCTTCTTCCCAGGTTTTGTACCAGGAAGTTTCAATGGCGTGCGGCTGGTAGGTCTTATCCATGCGCGGCGGGACCCTATTGGCATTAATTCAGGAAAGCCGGCAAGTATAGCGGGGCGGGACGCTGAGGGCGAGGTGTGCGCTGCTTTATGTAGCCGCTGCCGCAGGCGGCGATGGCGCGCGTAGGAGGGGCGGTGTTTTGATGACCTTGCGGGCCTTATCCCTGCCTGCGGCAGGGGTGACGGGATTTGCGTCCGCTGTCAGTTCTGATGCTGGGCGAGCAGGCGCTCCATGTGTGCATCAAGACGGCGCTTGATCTCGGTTTCGATGTGCGGGGCGAAGTCGTTGATTACGTCTTGCATGATCGCTTGCGCTGCCGTGCGCAGTTCTTTGTCCAGATGCACCAGCAACGCGTCCGGGGCTTTTTCGGCATTGGGCGCCGGGGTAATGCCGAGCAACGGTATTTGCGCCGGATCGGGGGCGTCGTCGATGACTTCGGACAACAACGGAATCTGCGTGCCATTGTCGCCAACCATCTCAGTCAGCAGCGGCGGTTGCAGGTCATCATCGCCGAGCAATTGGCGAATGGACTCGAGGTCGTCAAGCAGGTGTGCGGCTTTTTGCGGCGAGTTGGAGGTATCCATCGTGTGCTCAGAGTCGTTGTAACTTGTGGTCTTGCAGAGGATAGCCGTGTTCACGGTAGAAGCGGAAACTCTCCCGTGCGGCCAGTCGAACGGCGGGGTCTTCGACCACAACTTCGGCCACGCGGGCGAAGCGTTTGAAGAATTCAGGGACTTTAAGGTCCAGGTTGATCAGTAAATCCTGGTGGCTGGCCGGGGCCTCAGTGAGGCCTATGACAATCACGCCATCGGGTTGGTCTTCGGTGTTGCTGTGGGGCACGAAGCTTTCGCCTTTGAAACGCCACAGGCGTTCGTCCAGGTCTTGGCGTTGAGCTGCGTCGCTGCAATGCAGGTACACACGATGCCCAAGGCGCCAGGCTTTTTCGGTGAGTTTGCAGGCGAAGTCCAGCCGCGCCGAGGGTTCAGCGCTGGGCAGGATATAAAAGTCGACCTTGGTCAGCTCTTCATTTAATTCTGAGGTCATTGCGGTTCCTGGATCGGGGCTGCGCTGGCGTTTAGCCGCGCAGCCATCGATTGTCAGCTTCAAGCGTTGGCGCGGTCCAGCAGGTACTGCGTCAGCAGAGGCACTGGGCGGCCACTGGCGCCTTTGTCCTTACCGCCGCTGACCCATGCGGTGCCAGCGATGTCCAGGTGCGCCCAGTGGTAGGCCTTGGCAAAACGTGACAGGAAGCAACCTGCGGTAATCGCGCCGCCTTTAGGGCCGCCAATGTTGGCCATGTCGGCAAACGGGCTGTCCAGTTGCTCTTGGTATTCGTCGAACAACGGCAATTGCCAGGCGCGGTCGTCGGCTTGTTTGCCGGCTTCCAGCAGTTGCGCGATCAGTTCGTCGTTGTTGCCCATCAGGCCCGAGGTGTGAGCGCCCAGGGCGACCATGCACGCGCCGGTCAGGGTGGCAATGTCGATCACCGCCTGTGGTTTGAAGCGCTCGGCGTAGGTCAGGGCATCGCACAGCACCAGACGGCCTTCGGCGTCGGTGTTGAGGATTTCAACGGTTTGGCCGCTCATGGTGGTCACGATGTCGCCCGGACGGGCTGCGCCGCCGCTTGGCATGTTCTCGGCGCATGCCAGGATGCACACCAGGTTGATCGGCAGTTTGAGTTCAAGGACCGCACGCAGGGTGCCGAACACGCTGGCTGCACCGCCCATGTCGTACTTCATTTCGTCCATGCCGGCGCCGGGCTTGAGGCTGATGCCGCCGGTGTCGAAGGTGATGCCTTTGCCGACCAGTACAAACGGTTTCTCGGATTTCTTGCCGCCTGCGTAGTTCATCACGATCAGGCGGGGCGGCTGGTCGCTGCCCTGGCCGACCGCGTAGAACGCGCCCATGCCCAGATCCTTGATTTTCTTCTCGTCAAGGATCTCGACTTTCAGGCCTTTGAATTCCTTGCCCAGTTCCTTGGCTTGTTCGGCCAGGAACACCGGGTGGCAGATGTTTGGCGGCAGGTTGCCCAGATCGCGGGTCAACGACATGCCGTTGGCAATGGCGTGGGCGTGGGTCACGGCACGCTGAACTTCAGCCTGTGCAGCCTTGATGGTCAGCAGGGTGATTTTCTTCAGGGCGCGAGGTTCAGCTTTCTGGCTTTTGAAGCGGTCGAAGGTGTATTCGCCGTCGATCAGGGTTTCGGCCAGCAGGCGGGTTTTGCTGTAGCTGTCGCGACCCTTGACCACCAGTTCGTCGAGTGCGAACACCGCGTCGCTGCCGCCCAGGCCTTTAAGAATATTCAGCGCGCCGCTGACGATTTTGCGGTACGGGCGGTCGGCCAATTCTTCGTCTTTGCCCGTGCCTAGCAGCAATACGCGCTCGGCCTTGAGGTTTGGCAAGCTGTGAAGCAGCAGGCTTTGGCCGGTTTTGCCAGCGATATCGCCACGCTTGAGCACGGCGCTGATGGCGCCACCAGTGAGCTCGTCGATGGCTTTAGCAGTGGGGCCGAGCTTGCGGCCTTCGCTGATGGCAACCACCAGAGTGGCCGTTTTCAACGTTTCTGGGCTGACGCTTTTTACAACCAGTTCCATGTCCGGGTCCCTGAATCAAATGGTCAACGTGCGCACAAACGGTGCTGTTTGCTTGCCTGTAAAGATGAAGCGCTTCACCTGTGATTCAGGCGGGCGTCAAGGCGGGCAGTTTGAACCTCGTCGGCCGAACCTGACAACCCTCGATCAGCGCTTTAAAGTCTTGGCTTTGCATGCGCAGTGACAGGCGCGGTCATTCACAGGATAATGCGCCATCTTTTTAAACGGCTAGGCTCATTTGCATGAGCGTGTGCCGACTCGTTATGCCGTTTGTTTGGCCGCCTTAGCCTGACGACCCCTGGAGTGTCTGGTTTGATCGTCTTCCGTTATCTATCCCGCGAAGTCCTGCTTACATTGAGCGCTGTCAGCGCTGTGCTGCTGGTCATCATCATGAGCGGTCGTTTCATCAAGTATCTGGCTCAGGCTGCCTCTGGCGCTCTGGATCCAAGTTCGTTGTTCATCATCATGGGTTTTCGTCTGCCAGGCTTTATGCAGTTGATCCTGCCTTTGGGGTTGTTTCTGGGCATTCTTCTGTCCTACGGGCGTATGTACCTCGAGAGCGAGATGACGGTGTTGTCGGCGACCGGCATGAGTCAGCAGCGCTTGCTGGGCATTACCCTGTTTCCGGCCACTATTGTGGCGCTGATCGTTGCCTGGTTGAGCCTGAGCCTTGCGCCACAGGGCGCAACCCAGTTTCAACTACTGCTTAACAAGCAAGATGCCCTGACCGAGTTCGATACCCTGGAACCGGGTCGTTTTCAGACCTTGAACGATGGTTCTCGAGTGACCTATACCGAAGAACTGACGAATGACCGCTCTCATTTGGGGGGGGTGTTTATCAGTCAAAAGAACCTTGGCCAGGACGCCAAGGACCGCAGTATTTCGATTCTGGTCGCCGCAAAAGGGCGTCAGGAAGTGCGTCCGGACGGCAGCCGCTGGTTGATTCTGGACGACGGCTACCGCTATGACGGTAACCCTGGGTTGGCGGACTATCGCGCCATCAAGTACGACACCTATGGCGTACTGCTGCCTAAGCCTGAAGTCAGTAATGAAGTGACAGATCGCGATGCGATGCCCACCAGCAGCCTTGTGGGCAGCACCGACGTGCGCGCGATTGCTGAGTTGCAGTGGCGTATTTCCATGCCGCTGCTGGTCTTCATCGTCACATTGATTGCCGTCCCGCTGTCTCGCGTCAATCCGCGTCAGGGGCGCTTCCTCAAGCTGTTGCCCGCCATCCTTCTTTATCTGGGCTATGTGACCGCCTTGATCCTGGTACGTGGTGCCCTTGAAAAAGGCAATATTTCACCAACGCTGGGTCTGTGGTGGGTCCATGGCCTGTTCTTGATCATTGGCCTGCTGTTGTTTTACTGGGAGCCGTTGCGCTTGAAATTGGCGAGTCGGCGCAGCGTGAAGGAGCTGGCTCATGGTTAAGCTCGATCGCTATATCGGTAAAAGTGTGTTTTTAGCGATCCTGGCCGTTTCCGGGATCATTTTAGGGCTGGCCTCGCTGTTCGCCTTCATCGATGAGATGAAGAGCATCTCCAGCACCTACACCATGATGGATGTGCTTAGTTTTGTTGTGCTGACAGCCCCGCGTCGGCTCTATGAGATGTTGCCGGTGGCGGCACTGATTGGCTGTCTGATTGGCTTGGGCAGTCTGGCGAGCAATAGCGAACTGACCATCATGCGTGCGGCGGGTGTATCCACCAGTCGTATTGTTTGGGCGGTCATGAAGCCAATGCTGGTCTTGATGCTGGCCGGTATTCTGATTGGTGAGTACCTGGCGCCCGCCACCGAGTCTGTGGCTCAAGCTAACCGTGCCTTGGCGCAGGGCGGCGGTGATGCACAAAGCTCCAAGCATGGTATGTGGCACCGCGAGGGTGAGGAGTTCATCCACATTAACGCGGTACAGCCTGATGGCAAATTGCTGGGTGTGACACGTTATCGCTTCGACAAGGAGCGTCACCTGCTGTCTGCAAGTTTTGCCAAGAAGGCCAGCTTCGAGCAAGACCACTGGCAATTGGGTGAAGTGGCGACCACGGTTTTCCATGACCGCAGCACTGAAGTCATCAATACGCCCGACGAGCGCTGGGACGTTTCCCTGAGTCCGGAATTGCTCAGTACCGTGGTCATGGCGCCAGATGCGCTGTCGATCTCGGGGCTTTGGGGCTACATCCACTACTTGAAAGACCAGGGGCTGAGTAACGGCCGTTACTGGCTCGCATTTTGGGTCAAGGTGTTGCAGCCACTGGTCACAGCAGCGCTGGTATTGATGGCGATTTCTTTCATCTTCGGCCCGTTGCGTTCTGTTACTTTGGGGCAGCGAGTGTTTACCGGTGTGCTGGTGGGGTTTGCGTTCAAAATCGCCCAGGACCTGCTGGGGCCTGCCAGTCTGGTGTTTGGCTTCTCGCCGTTGTTTGCGGTACTGCTGCCAGCCGGTATCTGTGCCTTGGCCGGAGCATGGCTGTTGCGTCGAGCCGGTTGATCAACTGCCGTTGAGCTGATCAAAGGCCTCTATCTCAGGATAGGGGCTTTTTTGTGGCAGGCCATTGGCCTGTGAACGTGACGCTTGGCTCAGGGATCAGGTACAATTCCCGGCTATTTTTCGGCGGGCAGTCTGCCTGCGACTTTTTTTGAGTGTTGACCCGTGAGTGATTTGAGTCATATCCGCAATTTCTCCATCATCGCCCACATTGACCATGGCAAGTCGACGCTGGCCGATCGTTTCATTCAGATGTGCGGTGGTTTGACTGCCCGCGAAATGGAAGCCCAAGTACTGGATTCCATGGACCTGGAGCGTGAGCGTGGGATTACCATCAAGGCCCACAGCGTAACCTTGTACTACACGGCCAAAGACGGCATTACCTACCAGCTGAACTTCATTGATACCCCAGGCCACGTCGACTTCACTTATGAAGTCAGCCGTTCTCTGGCGGCTTGTGAAGGTGCACTGCTGGTGGTCGATGCGGGGCAGGGCGTAGAAGCCCAGTCCGTAGCCAACTGCTACACCGCCATTGAGCAAGGCCTTGAAGTGATGCCGGTCTTGAACAAGATCGACCTGCCACAGGCCGATCCGGATCGCGTTAAAGAAGAAATCGAGAAGATCATTGGCATCGATGCCACTGATGCCGTGACCTGCAGCGCCAAGACTGGCCTGGGTGTGGACGAGGTGCTTGAGCGCCTGGTTCAGACCATTCCTGCACCCACCGGCAACATCGAAGATCCGCTGCAAGCGTTGATCATCGACTCCTGGTTCGACAACTACCTGGGCGTTGTGTCCCTGGTTCGCGTGCGCCACGGCCGCGTGAAAAAGGGCGACAAGATTCTGGTTAAATCCACCGGTAAGGTCCACCTGGTGGACAGCGTCGGCGTATTCAACCCCAAGCACACCGCGACTGCCGACCTTAAAGCCGGTGAAGTCGGCTTCATCATTGCGGGTATCAAGGACATTCACGGCGCGCCAGTGGGCGACACCTTGACCTTGAGTTCCACCCCTGATGTCGACGTGCTGCCAGGTTTCAAACGCATTCAGCCACAGGTCTACGCGGGTCTGTTCCCGGTCAGCTCCGATGATTTCGAAGATTTCCGTGACGCGCTGCAAAAGCTGACGCTCAACGATTCGTCGCTGCAATACACCCCGGAAAGCTCTGACGCACTGGGCTTCGGCTTCCGTTGCGGCTTCCTGGGCATGCTGCACATGGAAATCATCCAGGAGCGCCTGGAGCGCGAGTACGACCTGGACCTGATTACCACGGCGCCGACGGTAATTTTTGAGCTGGTGCTCAAGAATGGTGAAACCATCTATGTCGACAACCCGTCCAAGCTGCCGGACCTGTCGGCGATCGAGGATATGCGCGAGCCGATCGTGCGTGCCAATATCCTTGTGCCTCAAGAGCACTTGGGCAACGTCATAACCCTGTGTATTGAAAAGCGTGGCGTACAGCACGACATGTTGTTCCTGGGTAGCCAGGTGCAAGTGACTTACGATTTGCCGATGAACGAAGTGGTTCTGGACTTCTTCGACCGTCTCAAATCCACCAGTCGCGGCTATGCTTCGCTCGATTACCACTTCGATCGTTATCAGTCGGCTAATCTGGTGAAGCTGGATGTGCTGATCAACGGTGACAAGGTCGATGCGCTGGCCCTTATCGTGCACAAGGAAAACGCGCACTACAAAGGTCGGCAGTTGACCGAAAAGATGAAAGAACTGATTCCGCGCCAGATGTTCGACGTCGCGATCCAGGCCGCCATTGGCGGGCAGATCATTGCGCGGACCTCTGTCAAGGCACTCAGAAAGAACGTACTGGCCAAATGCTACGGTGGTGACGTTAGCCGTAAGCGCAAGCTGTTGGAAAAGCAAAAGGCCGGTAAAAAACGCATGAAGCAAGTAGGCAACGTGGAAATTCCACAAGAAGCCTTCCTTGCGGTGCTCAGGTTGGATAGCTAGGTCCTATGTCACTAAATTTCCCGCTGTTGCTGGTCATTGCTGTTGCCGTCTGCGGTTTGCTGGCGCTGCTCGATTTGGTCTTCCTGGCACCACGCCGGCGCAAGGCCATTGCCAACTATCAAGCCACTGTTCAGACGGCTGATATGCAGGTCATCGAAAAGCTCAACAAAGAGCCGTTGCTGGTTGAATACGGCAAGTCGTTCTTCCCGGTGTTGTTCATCGTGCTGGTGCTGCGTTCGTTTCTGGTTGAGCCGTTCCAGATTCCGTCCGGCTCGATGAAGCCAACGCTGGATGTGGGCGATTTCATTTTGGTGAACAAGTTTTCGTACGGGATCCGCTTGCCGGTGGTCGACACGAAAATCATCGAAGTGGGTGATCCGAAGCGCGGGGATGTGATGGTCTTTCGCTACCCAAGCGACCCGACAGTCAACTACATCAAGCGTGTAGTGGGCCTGCCGGGCGACAAGATTCGCTACACCAGCGACAAGCATTTGTACGTCAATGGTCAACTGGTTGCCGAGCAACTGGTGGGCGCCGAGCCCGGCACATTGGGCAGTGCCGAGCTGTACAAAGAGAAGCTGGGCGAAGTCGAACACATGATCCGCAAGGAAATGAGCCGCTACCGCGCGCCGCCTGATACCGAGTGGACGGTTCCGGCCGGTCACTACTTCATGATGGGCGACAACCGCGACAATTCGAACGACAGCCGTTACTGGGATGATCCGAACATTCCCAAAGACGAGCTGGGCATGGTTCCCGACAAGAACATTGTGGGTAAGGCCTTCGCTGTTTGGATGAGCTGGCCAGAACCCAAGATGAGCCACCTGCCGAACTTCTCGCGGGTGGGTCTGATCAAGTAGCCAAGACGGCGCTGTTAATAACAGCGCCGCATGCTTTTCAGGCGTCCACATAAATTGGGCGCTTGACGGTTCTTACGACCGTCTGCCGTCTCAGGCAGGTCGGTCAACAGTATTCAGGATGTGGATTTGAACAAAGCGTTAAGTGTGACGGCGGCGAACAGCCTGTTCCCTGTCCATTTGCTATGCGATAAACGAGCATCACTGATCCCTAATATCGGTCCGGTGGTGACATTCGGCCACGAACTCAGCGTGGGTAAATCGTGAGTTTTTCTTTAAATCGTTTGGAGCGTCAGCTCGGCTATACCTTTAAGGACCAGGAACTGATGGTTCTGGCCCTGACACACCGTAGTTTCGCGGGGCGCAATAACGAGCGCCTTGAGTTCCTGGGTGACGCTATTCTTAACTTTGTTGCCGGTGAAGCGTTGTTTGATCGCTTCCCGTTGGCCCGTGAAGGCCAGTTGTCGCGCTTGCGCGCGCGTTTGGTGAAGGGTGAAACCCTGGCCGTACTGGCCCGTGGTTTTGAGCTGGGCGAATATTTGCGCCTGGGTTCGGGCGAGTTGAAGAGCGGCGGTTTTCGTCGCGAGTCGATCCTGGCCGATGCGCTTGAAGCGCTGATTGGCGCCATTTACCTGGACGCGGGCATGGAAACTGCTCGTGACCGCGTATTGGCCTGGCTGGCCAGCGAGTTCGAGACCCTGACTCTGGTCGACACCAATAAAGATCCAAAAACCCGGTTGCAAGAGTTCTTGCAGTCGCGCGCCTGTGATCTGCCACGTTACGAAGTGGTGGATATTCAAGGTGAACCGCATTGCCGCACATTCTTCGTTGAGTGCGAGATTGCCCTATTGAATGAAAAAAGCCGGGGCCAGGGTGTGAGCCGTCGTATTGCCGAACAGGTAGCGGCCGCCGCAGCACTGATTGCCCTTGGCGTGGAGAATGGCCATGACTGATTCAACTGAAACTCGCTGTGGCTATGTCGCCATTGTTGGTCGACCAAACGTGGGTAAATCCACACTGCTGAACCACATCCTGGGTCAAAAGCTGGCGATCACCTCGCGCAAGCCGCAGACCACCCGCCACAACATGCTGGGCATCAAGACTGAAGGCAATGTACAAGCCGTCTACGTTGATACCCCCGGCATGCACAAGGGCGGCGAAAAGGCGCTGAACCGCTACATGAACAAAACCGCCTCGGCCGCGTTGAAAGACGTCGACGTGGTGATCTTTGTAGTGGACCGTACCAAGTGGACCGACGAAGACCAGATGGTGCTTGAGCGCGTTCAGTACGTGACCGGCCCGTTGATCGTGGCGCTCAACAAGACTGACCGTATCGAAGACAAGGCTGAGCTGATGCCGCACCTGAGCTGGCTTCAGGAGCAACTGCCGAACGCCCAGATCATCCCGATCTCTGCGCAGCATGGCCACAACCTCGACGCCCTTGAGCGCGTGATTGCCGAGCACCTGCCGGAGAATGAGCACTTCTTCCCGGAAGACCAGATCACCGACCGCAGCAGCCGCTTCCTGGCCGCTGAGCTGGTACGTGAAAAGATCATGCGTCAAATGGGTGCAGAGCTGCCGTACCAGATCACGGTAGAGATCGAAGAGTTCAAGCAGCAGGGCAAGACCTTGCACATTCATGCGTTGATTCTGGTTGAGCGTGATGGCCAGAAAAAAATCATCATTGGCGACAAAGGTGAGCGTATCAAACGCATTGGTACCGAAGCGCGCAAGGACATGGAGCTGCTGTTCGACTCCAAAGTCATGCTCAACCTGTGGGTCAAGGTTAAAGGCGGCTGGTCCGATGACGAGCGCGCCCTGCGTTCGTTGGGCTATGGCGACCTGTAACGCGTTTATCTCAGTATTGAGTGACTAAACCTGTGGGAGCGGCCGTGAGCAGCGATCTTTTAAATCAGATCGCCGCCACGGCAGCTCCCTCAGGGATTGTGTTTTGGCCTCAGAGATCCTCGGCAGGCATGTCCAGCAAAACCATCGTCCCCCAACTCGCTTACGTCCTGCACAGTCGTCCTTATCGTGAAACCAGCGCCCTGGTGGATTTCATCACGCCTCAAGGTCGGCTGCGTGCCGTGCTGCGAAGTGCGCGGGGCAAGGCGGGGAGTCTGGCTCGACCTTTCGTTCCTCTGGAAATCGAATTCCACGGCCGTGGTGAGTTGAAAAACGTCGGCCGTATGGAAAGTGCAGGTATCTCAACCTGGCTCAATGGCGAGGCCCTGTTCAGCGGGCTTTATCTCAACGAGTTGCTGGTTCGCCTGCTACCCGCCGAAGACCCGCACCCCGCAGTGTTCGATCACTATGCTGCCACGCTATTGGCGCTGGCCGAAGGGCGACCGCTAGAGCCTTTGTTGCGCGCGTTCGAATGGCGCCTGCTGGACGATCTGGGCTACAGCTTCTCGCTGACCCAAGACATTCACGGTGAACCGGTGCAAGCCGATGGCTTGTATCGCTTGCAGGTGGATGCGGGGCTTGAGCGCGTCTGGCTGTTGCAGCCGGGGTTGTTCAAGGGTGCCGAGTTGCAGGCGATGTCTGAGGCTGACTGGACCGCTGTCGGCGCTTTATCAGCTGCCAAGCGCCTGATGCGCCAGGCGTTGGCGGTTCATTTGGCCGGTAAGCCATTGGCCAGTCGCGAGTTGTTTCGCAAGCCCTGAATAGATCGGTATGCTGTGCGCCGCATCTTCAACTCTTCAGGAGAGTCCACGTGACCACAAGCAATCGCATTCTTCTCGGCGTGAATATCGACCACGTAGCCACGCTGCGTCAGGCGCGCGGTACGCGTTACCCGGATCCGGTCAAGGCGGCTCTGGACGCGGAAGAGGCGGGCGCCGACGGCATCACCGTGCACCTGCGCGAAGACCGTCGTCACATTCAAGAGCGCGATGTATTGCTGCTTAAAGATGTGCTGCAAACGCGCATGAACTTTGAAATGGGCGTGACCGAAGAGATGATGGTGTTTGCCGAGCGCATTCGCCCGGCGCATATCTGTCTGGTGCCGGAAACCCGCCAAGAGTTGACCACTGAGGGGGGGCTGGATGTCGCGGGGCAAGAAGCGCGGATCAAGGCTGCGGTTGAACGCCTGGCCAAAATCGGTTGTGAAGTCTCGCTGTTTATCGACGCCGATGAGCGTCAGATCGAAGCCTCGCGCCGTGTCGGTGCCCCTGCAATTGAGCTGCACACCGGGCGTTATGCTGACGCGCACACACCCACCGAAGTGGCTCAAGAGCTTAAACGTGTGGCAGATGGCGTGGCATTTGGCTTGGCGCAAGGCCTGATTGTTAACGCCGGCCATGGTTTGCACTACCACAACGTCGAAGCAGTGGCGGCGATCAAGGGCATCAATGAACTGAACATTGGCCATGCCTTGGTGGCGCATGCGTTGTTCGTCGGGTTCAAGTCGGCGGTATCCGAGATGAAAGCGCTGATCCAGGCGGCGGCAAAGGCTTAGGTGCGGTCGCGGTTCTTGTAGCCGCTGACGAGGAACGAGGCTGTGATGGGGTGTGAAGCGGCGCCTGCGTATTGAACGCCCTGCGGTCCTTTTCGCTGCCTCGGTCCTCGACAGCGGCTATATCGTTTGAAGTTACAGCTGCGGCTCTTCTTTGGGCTTGGTTTTGTCGATGCCGGGAATGTGCAGTTGGCCATCAGCCACCTGGTCGCCTTCAAGCTGCGGTTGTGTGGCCCATGTGAGGATGTCGTAGTAGCGACGGATGTTGGCCACAAAGTGCACAGGCTCGCCGCCTCGGGCGTAGCCGTAACGGGTTTTGCTGTACCACTGCTTCTGCGCAAGGCGAGGCAGCATCTTCTTCACGTCCAGCCACTTGTTCGGGTTAAGGCCTTCTTTCACCGCTAGTTTGCGTGCGTCATCCAGGTGCCCGGTGCCGACGTTATAGGCGGCCAGCGCAAACCAGGTGCGGTCAGGCTCTTGAATATCATCGTCCAGCTGGTCCTTGATGTAGGCCAGGTATTTGGCACCCCCGAGGATGCTTTGCTTGGGGTCCAGACGGTTAGACACCCCCATTGCCTGCGCCGTGTTCTGGGTCAGCATCATCAGCCCGCGAACCCCGGTTTTGGAGGTGACGGCAGGTTGCCACAACGACTCTTGATAGCCCATGGCGGCCAGCAAACGCCAATCAACCTGCTCCTTTTTGGCGGCTTCCTTGAAGAATTTTTCGTACTTGGGCAGGCGCTGTTGCAGGTGCTGGGCAAAGGTGTAGGCGCCGACGTAGCCAAGTACATCAACGTGCCCGTAATAGCGATCTTTCAAGCGCTGCAGGGTGCCGTTTTTCTCGACCTTGTCGAGGTAGGCGTTGATCTCGTTGAGCAGGCTGTTGTCTTCACCGGCCACTACGGCCCAGCGCTGGCTGCGGGCGTCGCCCAAATCAAAGGCCACGCGCACGTTAGGGAAGTACACCTGGTTCATGGCCACTTCGTTGGAGTCGACCAGGGTCAGATCGATTTGCCCTTCATCGACCATGCGCAACAAGTCGACGACCTCTACAGCATCGGATTCTTCGTACTCGATGCCAGGGTAGGTCTTCTTGAGTTCGGCGAGCTGTTCGGCATGGGAACTGCCTTTTAGGACGGTGATGCGCTTGCCGACCAGATCAGCCGCTGTGGTTGGGCGCGATTGCCCATTGCGATAAATGATCTGGGGCGTAACTTCGAGATATGGATGAGAGAACTTGGCTTGTTTGAGGCGGTTATCGCTGCTGACCAGACCGGCAGCAGCTAGCACCGGGCCGTCAGGTTGGCCCAGCTTGTTAAACAGGTCGTCCAGGTTGTCAGCGGTTTCGATTTCGAGTTTTACACCCAAGTCGTCGGCAAAGCGCTTGACCAGCTCATATTCAAAGCCGGTCTCGCCGTTGCGGTCTTCGAAATAGGTGGCGGGGCTGTTACGGGTGATCACCCGCAGTACCCCGTCCTCCTTTACGCGCTCAAGGGTGCTGGGTTTTTCAACGCAGGCACCGAGCATCAGGAAGAGTCCGGTTGCGAGTAGCCATTTGGCCCCACGCTGGCGGAATGCAGTTAGAGAAAACATCCGCGCAGTATACGCAAAGCAGCACGGGTGCCATATCTCGACAATTTGTGGGCATTCTGATAACGGTCGCGAAAATCGCTGAAACCCTTATGGAATGGGGGTTGAAGGGGTGGCTAAAGAACATAACCGACCATCCGTTGAGAGGCTGATAGCCATAAAGAATAAGGCTTTGGTCGATTAACGACGTTTGGCGTGCGTCTAGTGTGCCGTTTCGGGTGCCGTGACCGATGGTTTAGGCTAGAATGCCGGGCCTCAAAGCACACCCCTCCCGAGGCTGTCCCGAAGATGTTGATCCTGCGCGGCGCTCCTGCCCTTTCTGCCTTTCGCCACAGCAAACTCCTTGCACAACTGAGCCTCAAGGTTCCAGGTGTCAGTGGTTTGTATGCTGAATTCGCCCACTTTGCCGATGTAAACGGCGATCTGACCAGCGATGAACAGCAGGTACTGGCTCGTCTCCTGAAGTACGGCCCAAGCGTGCCGGTCCAAGAGCCAAGTGGCCGACTGTTTTTGGTGTTGCCGCGGTTTGGCACCATTTCCCCTTGGTCGAGCAAGGCCAGCGATATTGCCCGTAACTGTGGCCTGGCTAAAATCCAGCGCCTGGAACGCGGCATTGCCTTCTATGTTGGCGGTGAGTTCAGCGATGCTGATGCTCAATTGATTGCGTCGGTCTTGCATGACCGTATGACGCAAGTCGTACTGGGCAACCTTGAGCAGGCCGCCGGTCTGTTCAGCCATGCCGAGCCGAAGCCGTTGACGGCCATCGATGTATTGGGTGGCGGTCGCGCTGCGCTGGAAAAAGCCAACGTTGAGTTGGGCCTGGCACTGGCCGAAGACGAAATCGATTACCTGGTCAATGCCTTCAATGGTCTGGGTCGCAACCCGCATGACATCGAACTGATGATGTTTGCCCAGGCGAACTCCGAGCATTGCCGCCACAAGATCTTCAACGCCAGCTGGGACATCGACGGCCAAAGCCAGGAAAAAAGCCTGTTTGGCATGATCAAAAACACCTACGTGATGCACAGCGAAGGTGTTCTGTCGGCTTACAAAGACAACGCTTCGGTGATCGTCGGTAGCGTGGCCGGGCGTTTCTTTCCGAACCCTGAAACCCGCCAGTACGGCGCGGTGCAGGAGCCGGTACACATCCTGATGAAGGTTGAGACGCACAACCACCCAACCGCTATTGCACCGTTCCCGGGCGCGGCGACCGGTTCCGGTGGCGAAATTCGTGACGAAGGCGCGACCGGCCGTGGCGCCAAGCCAAAGGCGGGGTTGACCGGTTTCACAGTGTCCAACCTGCAAATCCCGGGCTTTGAACAGCCGTGGGAAGTGCCGTACGGCAAGCCCGAGCGCATCGTGACAGCGCTGGACATCATGATTGAAGGCCCGCTGGGTGGCGCGGCGTTCAACAACGAGTTCGGCCGTCCAGCCCTGACAGGCTACTTCCGTACTTTCGAGCAGTCCATCACCACCCCGCGCGGCGATGAAGTACGCGGTTACCACAAGCCCATCATGTTGGCGGGCGGCATGGGCAACATCCGCGCCGAGCACGTGCAAAAAGGCGAAATCACCGTAGGCTCCAAGCTGATCGTGCTCGGGGGACCCGCGATGTTGATCGGCCTGGGCGGCGGTGCCGCTTCTTCCATGGCCACGGGCGCGAGCTCGGCAGACCTGGACTTCGCTTCGGTACAACGCGAAAACCCGGAAATGGAACGCCGTTGCCAGGAAGTCATCGACCGTTGCTGGCAATTGGGTGACAAAAACCCGATCAGCTTCATTCATGACGTAGGCGCGGGCGGTCTGTCCAACG
Organism: Pseudomonas sp. NPDC096917; assembly: GCF_044762555.1. Classification (NCBI taxonomy): domain Bacteria; kingdom Pseudomonadati; phylum Pseudomonadota; class Gammaproteobacteria; order Pseudomonadales; family Pseudomonadaceae; genus Pseudomonas; species Pseudomonas sp. NPDC096917. The sequence continues at coordinate 216,879 of NZ_JBIWEO010000006.1, forward strand.
CATTCCCTGAGCTGGTTAACGACGGCGACCGTGGTGGCCGTTTCGAACTGCGTAACATTCCAAACGACGAGCCGGGCATGGCCCCGCACGAAATCTGGAGTAACGAATCCCAGGAACGTTATGTTCTGGCTGTAGGCGTCGAAGACTTTGATCGCTTCCAGGCGATCTGCGAGCGTGAGCGTTGCCCGTTTGCCGTTGTAGGTGAAGCCACTGCCGAGCCACAACTGACCGTTACCGACAGCCACTTCGGCAACAACCCGGTGGATATGCCACTTGAAGTGTTGCTGGGCAAGGCACCGCGCATGCACCGTTCTGCAGTACGTGAAGCAGAACTGGGCGATGACTTCGATCCGTCGACCCTCAACGTCGGCGAGAGCATTGAGCGCGTTTTGCACCACCCGGCAGTGGCCAGCAAAAGCTTCCTGATCACTATTGGCGACCGCACCATCACCGGTCTGGTTGCCCGTGATCAAATGGTTGGCCCGTGGCAGGTTCCGGTTGCTGACGTTGCTGTGACCGCCACCAGCTTCGACGTGTACACCGGTGAAGCCATGGCCATGGGCGAGCGTACTCCGCTGGCACTGCTGGATGCTCCAGCATCGGGCCGTATGGCGATCGGTGAAACCCTGACCAACATTGCGGCTTCGCGCATTGGCAAAATCTCCGACATAAAACTGTCGGCCAACTGGATGTCGGCTGCTGGCCACCCAGGTGAAGACGCCCGTCTGTACGACACCGTCAAAGCCGTTGGTATGGAGCTGTGCCCTGAGTTGGGTATCACCATCCCGGTGGGCAAGGACTCGATGTCGATGCAAACCCGCTGGAGCGATGAAGGCACAGACAAGAGCGTGACGTCGCCGCTGTCCCTGATCGTGACCGGCTTTGCTCCAGTGCTTGATATTCGCCAGACCCTGACCCCAGAACTGCGCATGGACAAGGGCCTGACCGATCTGATCCTGATCGACCTGGGCCGTGGCCAAAACCGCATGGGCGCTTCGATTCTGGCTCAGACCCACGGCAAGCTTGGCAAACACGCGCCGGACGTTGATGACGCAGAAGACCTCAAAGCCTTCTTCGCAGTCATCCAGGGCCTGAATGCTGACGGCCACCTGTTGGCCTACCATGACCGTTCCGATGGCGGTTTGCTGACCAGCGTGATGGAAATGGCCTTCGCCGGTCACTGCGGTCTGAACCTGAACCTTGATTGCCTGACCGAAAACGCCAGCGAAATCCCGGCCATCCTGTTCAACGAAGAACTGGGTGCGGTGATTCAGGTGCGTCAAGATGCAACGGCAGAAGTACTGGCTCAGTTCAGCGTTGCTGGCTTGGGCGAGTGTGTTGCGGTCATCGGTCAGCCGTTGAATAACGGCCAAGTGACCATCAGCCTCCAGGGCGAGACGGTCTTTGAAGGCCAGCGCCGTCTGCTGCAACGTCAGTGGGCAGAGACCAGCTATCAGATCCAGCGTCTGCGTGATAACGCCGACTGCGCCGATCAAGAGTTCGACCTGCTGTTGGAAGAAGATAATCCGGGCTTGAGTGTCAAGCTGGGCTTTGATGTCAACGACAACATCAGCGCGCCGTACATCAAAACAGGTATTCGCCCTCAGGTTGCCGTACTGCGTGAGCAGGGCGTCAACGGGCAGGTTGAAATGGCCGCGGCGTTTGACCGTGCCGGTTTCAACGCGATCGATGTGCACATGAGCGACATTCTGGCCGGCCGTGTCGACCTGAATGAGTTCAAGGGCCTGGTTGCGTGTGGCGGCTTCTCCTACGGCGACGTGCTGGGTGCCGGTGAAGGCTGGGCCAAGTCGGCCTTGTTCAACACCCGTGCACGTGATGCGTTCCAGAGCTTCTTCGAACGTAGCGACAGCTTCAGCCTGGGTGTGTGCAACGGTTGCCAGATGATGTCCAACCTCAGCGAACTGATCCCGGGTAGCGAGCTGTGGCCACACTTCGTGCGTAACCGTTCCGAGCAGTTCGAAGCCCGTGTGGCCATGGTTCAGGTACAAGAGTCGAACTCGATCTTCCTGCAAGGCATGGCGGGTTCGCGTATGCCAATCGCTATCGCTCACGGCGAAGGTCATGCCGAGTTCGCCAATGAAGAAGCACTGCTGCAAGCCGACCTGTCGGGTACTGTAGCGCTGCGTTTTGTCGACAATCACGGCAAAGTGACTGAAAGCTACCCAGCCAACCCGAACGGTTCGCCGCGCGGGATTACCGGTCTGACCAGTCGCGATGGCCGTGTGACGATCATGATGCCGCACCCGGAGCGTGTATTCCGTGCTGTGCAGAACTCGTGGCGTCCTGAAGAGTGGAGCGAAGATGCGCCGTGGTTGCGCATGTTCCGTAACGCTCGTGCCTGGGTGAACTAAGGGGCTATGTACAAGCTCAGCTTTTTCGTTCCGCCGAGTCATGTCGACGCGGTCAAAAGTGCTGTATTTGCCGCCGGTGGCGGTCGAATCGGCACCTATGACCACTGCGCGTGGCAGACCATGGGGCAGGGCCAGTTTCGCGCACTGGACGGCAGCCAGCCGTTCATTGGGCAAACCGGTCAGGTCGAGTACGTGGGGGAATGGAAAGTTGAACTGGTCGTCGCTGACGAGTTGATTCACGCCGTGGTGGCTGCGCTCAAGCTCAGCCACCCCTATGAAACACCCGCCTATGAAGCGTGGCGGTTGGCTGACATTTAGCCTGGCGCTGCATAAAAAAGCCCGCTGCCCTTAATGGGGCAGCGGGCTTTTTAGTGCGCGGTATTCTTGCGGGTTATGGTCGTATCTCGACCATCGTGCCGTCTTTGACCATGTTCCAGACTTCGCGCATTTCGTAGTTTTTCATCGCGATACAACCATCGGTCCAATCCAGGGTGTGGAAAAGTTCTTCAGGGTTGTCTTCGGAATCCGGTGTGCCGTGAATCATGATCATTGAACCCGGGTTTACACCTTCGCGCCGTGCAGTCGCTGCGTCGCTGATGTTGGGGTAGTTGATATGCAGGGCCAGATTGAACTTGTCGCTCTTCTTGCGCCAGTCAACCCAGTAAAGCCCTTCGGGAGTGCGCTTGTCGCCTTCGCGCATTTTTGGCCCTTTAGGTTGTTTGCCCAATGAGATGCGGTAGCTGCGGATGGTTTTGCCATCGCTGATCAACTCCAGCTTGCGGGCTGATTTGAGCACCAGAATTTTGTCGATGCTTTTGCTGTCACCGGCTTTCGGTGACGCTGCGGGGGATTTAAGCACCTGATCTTTATCGACGGGTTTACCGTTGATGGTCATGACTACAGCGGCTTGGCAAGTAACAGCAAACGACAGGCAAAGAGCAGCAAGCAACCAACGCATTAGAGGGATATTCCTGAGGTACAAGGCAAACGACATTATTGTGGGTGTTTAATCAACTCTGCCAGTGGCGGCACAGCTTCGCTGCGCACAGGGTAGATCTGTGTCTGGCGGTCAGAAAAAAAGCATTCTAGGGTACGGCTGACAGTGCGAAAAGCCAACTCGGACCAAGGGATGTCAGCCTCATCAAACAAGCGCACCTCAAGGCTTTCTTCACCCGCTGCAAAGTCAAGGCTTTGCAGTTCTGCGCGGTAGAAGATGTGCACCTGATTGATGTGCGGAACATCGATCAGGGTATAGATAGCCAGTTGCTCAACCTGAGCGCAGGCTTCTTCGAGCGTTTCGCGACGAGCCGCTTGCTCGACGGTTTCGCCGTTTTCCATAAACCCTGCAGGCAGCGTCCAATAGCCTTTGCGCGGTTCGATGGCGCGTCGGCATAACAGCACTTGCCTGCCCCAGGTAGGCAGGCAGCCAGCGACGATATTCGGGTTTTGATAATGAATGGTGTGGCAGTGGTCGCAGACATAACGCAGGCGAGAATCGCCTTGCGGGATATGTTGGCTGACAGCGTTGCCGCACTGGCTGCAAAATTTCATGCTGGGCTCTCTGGTTCTGGCGCCTATCTTGGGGCTGGGGCCGGATTACGGCAAGCACCACTTTACCCCCTGCGACAGCGTGGGGCTTGGGTGAGTCGGGCAATTTGGTGCATGATGCCGGATAAGTGACGGATCGAGATGACCTATGCTGGACGAGCTACTTAGCCGTGTGAGTCGCTACACCCCACGGACGCTGGAAACAGACCGGCGCTTTCCCGAGGCCGCAGTACTCCTGCCGGTGACGCGCAGTGCTGAGCCAGAACTGATTTTGACCCTGCGCGCCAGCGGGTTATCGACTCATGGCGGCGAAGTGGCCTTCCCCGGTGGGCGCCGCGACCCTGAAGACCCGGATCTGGTGTTTACCGCACTGCGCGAAGCCGAAGAAGAAATCGGCTTGCCGCCGGGCCTGGTCGAAGTCATCGGCCCGCTCAGCCCTTTGATCTCATTGCATGGTATTCGTGTAACGCCTTATGTCGGGCTGGTACCGGACTATGTTGAGTATTTGGCCAACGATGCCGAGATCGCTGCGGTGTTCAGCGTACCGCTGGATTTTTTTCGTCAGGACCCGCGTGAGCACACGCACCGCATCGACTACCAGGGGCGCAGTTGGTATGTGCCCAGCTACCGCTTTGACGTATACAAAATCTGGGGCCTGACGGCGATCATGATCGTTGAGCTAATGAACCTGCTGTACGACGACGTCAACATCAACCTGCATACACCACCTGAACGTTTCATCAATATATAGAGCTGTCATCAGACAGCCACGCCAGCCTTGAGGACATCAGCATGAAATATCGCCTGGGCGACTCGCACGTCGAAACCCATCCCGACAGTTGGGTGGCCCCTAACGCCACCCTGATCGGCAAGGTGCGTCTGCAAGCGGGTGCCAGTGTCTGGTTTAACGCTGTATTGCGCGGTGATAACGAACTGATCCTGATCGGCAAAGACAGCAACGTTCAGGACGGCGCGGTGATGCACACCGATATGGGCTACCCCTTGACGCTGGGCACCGGCGTAACCATTGGTCATAACGCCATGCTGCATGGCTGTACGGTCGGTGATTACAGCCTGGTCGGCATTAACGCGGTGATTCTCAATGGCGCGAAAATTGGCAAGCATTGCATCATCGGCGCCAATTCGCTGATTGGTGAAGGCAAGGACATTCCCGATGGTTCGCTGGTCATGGGGTCGCCGGGCAAAGTGGTCCGGGAGCTGACCGATGAGCAGAAAAAAATGCTCGAAGCCAGTGCTGCGAATTACGTGAAAAACGGCCAGCGCTATGCGCGTGACCTCGCGGTGCAAGACAATGAGTGAGGTGGAACGTCCAGTCGCCTCTCCGTGCGTGAACATCTGTGCCTTGGACGACGATGATGTCTGCACCGGCTGCCAGCGCACCGTTGCTGAAATCACCCGTTGGAGCCGCATGACCAATCCTGAGCGTCGCAAAGTGCTGGCGCTGTGCCATGAGCGCGCCACGTCCAGCGGAGTGATATGGGGGCTGGGTCAGGCCTAAGGCTGCCGCGGGCTGCGATCGTTTGATCGTTTAAAAGAACGCGAGCAAGCTCGCGCCTACAAATAAAGGCATGACTCAAGTACCCTGTGCGCCTTATTTAGAGGTGTCGCCCGCTGCCATGCTGTTTCTAATCGCTTATATCGCCAGCGTTGTGCTGATTAACTACGCGTTTTCCACGGCACCGCACCTGGACATCATCTGGTCAGCCTGGGGCGGGCTGGTCTTTGTGCTGCGCGACATGGTGCAAACCCGCTTCGGGCACGGTGCCATTTTGGCCATGCTGGCTGCGCTGGTGCTGTCGTATGTCACCTCCGACCCCTCCATCGCCCTGGCCAGTGCCACGGCCTTTGCGGTGTCCGAGTGCATTGACTGGCTGGTGTTCAGTATCACCAAGCGCCCGTTGCATGACCGGTTGTGGATCAGCTCGGCGCTGAGCATCCCGATTGATACCTTTATCTTCTTCGGCATGATCGACGCCTTTACTCCGGGCGTGATCATCACGGCGATGGCTTCCAAATTCGCCGGTGTCACGTGTGTCTGGCTGGCGATGGCCTGGCGTTTGCGCAAAGCCGCTGCCTAGTCATGTAAAATGCCGCCTTTCTACCCAGCAGGCGTGAGCGTTGCGAGCGCCTTCGATGATTTGCTTCCTTGAGGACCTGAAATGACCCGTATCGGAACTCCACTGTCGCCGACCGCGACCCGCGTATTGCTGTGTGGCTGCGGCGAGCTGGGTAAAGAAGTCGTCATCGAATTACAGCGCCTGGGCGTTGAAGTGATTGCCGTTGATCGCTATGCCAACGCGCCAGCCATGCAGGTTGCCCACCGCAGCCACGTGATCAACATGCTCGATGGTGCGGCACTGCGCGCGGTGATCGAACTGGAAAAACCGCACTACATCGTTCCGGAAATCGAAGCCATCGCCACCGCGACCCTGGTCGAGCTGGAAGCTGAAGGCTTCACCGTCATCCCGACTGCCCGTGCAACGTCGCTGACCATGAACCGCGAAGGTATTCGTCGCCTGGCGGCAGAAGAGCTGGACCTGCCTACCTCGCCGTACCACTTTGCTGACACCTTCGAGGACTACAGCAAGGCCGTGCAGGATTTGGGTTTTCCGTGTGTGGTCAAGCCTGTGATGAGTTCCTCGGGCAAAGGTCAGAGCTTGCTGCGCAGCACTGACGACGTACAAAAAGCCTGGGATTACGCGCAAGAAGGCGGCCGTGCGGGCAAAGGTCGGGTCATCATCGAAGGGTTTATCGACTTCGACTACGAAATCACCTTGCTCACCGTGCGGCATATTGGCGGCACCACGTTCTGCGCGCCAGTCGGCCATCGTCAAGAGAAGGGCGATTATCAGGAATCCTGGCAGCCACAAGCCATGAGCCCGATTGCGCTGGCTGAGTCCGAGCGCGTGGCCAAGGCTGTCACCGAAGCGTTGGGTGGGCGTGGCCTGTTTGGCGTTGAGTTGTTTATCAAGGGTGATCAAGTGTGGTTCAGCGAAGTCTCGCCACGCCCGCATGACACCGGTCTGGTGACGCTGATCTCGCAAGACTTGTCGCAGTTTGCGCTGCATGCTCGCGCCATTCTGGGCTTGCCTATCCCACTGATCCGTCAGTTTGGTCCATCGGCTTCGGCTGTGATTCTGGTAGAGGGCCAGTCGACCCAGACCGCATTCTCCAACCTCGGCGCTGCCTTGAGCGAGCCGGACACCGCATTGCGCTTGTTTGGCAAGCCGCAGGTCAATGGTCAGCGCCGCATGGGCGTTGCCCTGGCCCGTGACGAGTCGATTGAAGCGGCGCGCGCCAAAGCGACCCGCGCTGCCCAAGCCGTTGTCGTAGAGCTGTAATCCCGCAATCCGTGTAGGAGCGAGCAAGCTCGCTCCTACAGGTTCATATGTGTTTTACGCGACCTTGTTCAGGTCCGCTTCTCTGGTTTCCTTCAAGCACAGCACAGCGATCAAGCTGAGCACGGCTGCGCCTGACACATACCCGCCCACCCAGCTCAAACCGCCCATCGCTACCAGTTTTTGGGCGAAGAACGGAGCGGCCGAGGCGCCCACAATGCCGCCCAGGTTGTAAGCGGCTGACGCGCCGGTGTAGCGCACGCGCGTCGGGAACAGTTCGGGGAGCAGGGCGCCCATTGGGGCGAATGTCACTCCCATCAAAAACAGTTCAATGCACAGGAACAGCGCCACTCCCCAGGTCGAACCCTGGGTGAGTAAGGGCTCCATCAGAAAGCCCGACAAAATTGCCAGGACACCGCCGACAATCAGCACCGGCTTGCGTCCGTAGCGGTCACTGGCCCAGGCGGACAAGGGGGTGGCTGCCGCCATGAACAGCACGGCAAAGCACAGCAGGCCGAGGAATGTCTCGCGGGTATAGCCCAGTGTTGAAACACCGTAGCTCAGCGAAAACACCGTCGAGATATAGAACAGCGCATAGCACACCACCATCGAGGCGGCGCCCAGCAGCATCGGTGCCCAATATTGAGCAAAGAGTTCAAAGATGGGCATTTTTACCCGCTCATGCTGCGCCACAGCCTTGGCGAACACCGGGGTTTCTTCCAGCTTCAAGCGTACGTACAGGCCCACCATTACCAGGGCCGCGCTCAGCAGGAACGGAATCCGCCAGCCCCATGAGCGGAACTGTTCGTCGCTGAGGGTCATGGCCAGTATCAGAAATAAACCGTTGGCGGCCAGAAAGCCAATCGATGGTCCCAACTGCGGAAACATGCCGAACCAGGCGCGTTTGCCTTTCGGTGCGTTTTCGGTGGCCAGCAATGCCGCGCCGCCCCACTCACCACCTAAGCCCAGGCCTTGGCCGAAGCGCAGCACGCACAGCAGAATCGGAGCCCAGGCACCCATCGTGGCGTAGCCCGGCAGCACGCCGATCAAGGTGGTGCACACGCCCATCAATAGCAAGGAGGCGACCAGGGTGGATTTGCGTCCGACCCGGTCACCGAAATGGCCGAATAGAAATGAGCCCAGGGGGCGTGCGAGAAAGGCGATGCCAAAGGTCAGGAAGGCCGACAGCATTTGCGCTGTGCCGGAGGTTTGCGGAAAAAAAACCGGGCCAATGACCAGTGCAGCCGCAGTGGCATATACATAGAAGTCGTAGAACTCGATGGCAGTGCCAATAAAACTGGCCGTCGCGACGCGTGCTGTCGAATTGACCGGTTTGTCGGACGAGGCTTCGCTGTAAGTGGTGCTGGTGGTCATGCGCATATCCCTGACAATTATGAGCTCGTGGGTCGAATCAGCCTGTGCGGCCACCTGTACCCGAGCAATTTTTATGGTCGTTGAGCCCTGTAGATTAAGGGCGGGTGCAAACGCAGTTCGGGATGTGAGCATGCGCTGATGATGCATAAAGCAACCCGTCAACAGCGCTAAGTGCGGGTAGCACGCGTGTCGACGAGGCTTGGATGAGCGCAGCGATTATAGGGAGGCCTGTTCGAATGTAACAAGACCATGCGCGGTGATTAAGCCGCGGGCTTGACGCTGTCGTGCCAGATCAGTACGCGGCTCACGCGGTTTTCTTCAGTCGCGAGGATTTCCAGGCGGTAGCGGCCGATCTTCAGGCAAACGGTGCTTTCTGGAATGGTCTCCAGTGCTTCTGTGACCAGTCCGTTAAGGGTTTTCGGGCCATCGCTGGGCAGGTGCCAGCCCAGGCTTTTATTCAGCTCGCGGATAGACGCAGCGCCGTCCACCACAAAGCGACCGTCTGGGAGCGGCTCAATATGAGGGTTGTCGAGATTTTGCTCGTTTTCGAATTCGCCGACGATTTCTTCAAGAATGTCTTCGAGGGTCACGATGCCGAGCACTTCGCCGTATTCGTCAACCACGACGCCCATTCGACGTTGTTGTTTGTGAAAGTTGAGCAGTTGCAGTTGCAGCGGGGTGCTTTCCGGGACGAAGTATGGTTCGTGGCACACCGCCAGCAACGCTTCTTTGGTCAGGCTGGCATCGGGCAGCATGTGCTGGATATGTCGGGTGTTGAGGATGGCCTCGACCTGATTGATGTCGTTATGAAAGACCGGCAGGCGTGTGCGCTTGGTGAGGCGCAATTGCTCGATCAACTCGTAAATTGAGTCGTCTAGGTTGAGCCCTTCAACCTCACTGCGTGGAATCAGGATGTCGTTGACGGTGATGTTGTCCAGCGCGTGAATGCCTGAGATCAACGTAGGGCGGCTATTGGTCTGCTCAGTGTCGCCCTCAGGGGCTTCGCTGTGAGTCTGCAGGGGTTCGTCGCGATGCACCCTGATGGCCTTGTTGCGCGACGTCTTGCCTATAAAAAAACCCAGTCCCAGAAACAGCAGAGCCATAACTGCAAGCATTGGCCCGTGGGGCAAGCTATCCATTTTTATCGCCCGTCAGATATGCAGAATGTATTCGCGAACCAGTTTGCTGCCAAAGTACGCCAGCATTAACAGGCAGAAACCGGCCAGCGTCCAGCGAATGGCTTTGTGTCCGCGCCAGCCCAGGTGATTGCGTCCCCACAGCAGTACACTAAAGACCACCCAGGCGAGGCAGGCTAGCAAGGTTTTGTGAACCAAATGCTGCGCAAACAGGTTGCCGAGAAATACCCAGCCGGAAATCAACGACAGAGACAGCAGCGACCAACCGGCCCAGAGGAAGCCAAACAGCAGGCTTTCCATGGTTTGCAGCGGCGGAAAGTTTTTGATCAGGCCTTTTGGATGCTTGTGCTTGAGCTGGTAGTTCTGCAACGACAGAAGCAAGGCCTGGAATACGGCAATGGTGAACATGCCATAGGCCAGAATCGACAGCAGGATGTGCAGCAGGATCCCCGGCTCTTCATTGACGATCTGCACAGTCCCGGCTGGCGCGAACTCGGATAACAGCACCGTGAGCATTCCCAGCGGATATAAAAGCAGCAGCAGGTTCTCGACCGGTATTCGTGCGCAGGCAATGAGCGTCACGATAATCACCGCAACGGCAATCAGGCTGGCCGCGCTGAAAAAGTCCAGCTCAAGACCGGCGGGGGTCAGCAAGTGCGTGTACAGGCTCGCGGCGTGGACGATCACGGCGAGGATGCCGAGCGTTACCAGCAGGCGTTTGTTTGCCTTGCTGCCCTGACGCAGGCAAGAGCCTTGATAGAAGGTCGCAGCGGCATATAAGCAGGCGGCGGCGAGGCTAGGTAGCAAACTGGGTGACAAGGGGAGCATAAATCCTGTTAGGCAAGCCCGAAAGGGCTGAGTTTGGCATACAACCGCCTTAACACGAAAGACCACTTAAGCGACGGCAAGGTGTCCGCCGCGCGCAGTCTTCGCTATAATCCGCGACCTGCCCACGCCGCAGGCTCGCCGAGCGTCAGTTTTACACGGGCTGGGCCGCAATAACCCCGGTCTACTTTGGGCCTGAAAGGATCGCGCATGTTTGAAAATTTAACCGATCGTCTCTCGCAGACGCTGCGCCATGTCACCGGCAAGGCCAAGCTGACCGAGGACAACATCAAAGACACCCTGCGTGAAGTGCGCATGGCGTTGCTGGAAGCCGACGTGGCTTTGCCAGTGGTCAAAGACTTCGTCAACTCGGTCAAAGAGCGCGCAGTCGGCACAGAAGTGTCGCGCAGCCTGACGCCGGGTCAGGCATTTGTGAAAATTGTCCAGGCTGAGCTCGAAAGCCTGATGGGCGCCGCCAACGAGGACCTGGTCCTCAATGTGACGCCGCCTGCTGTAGTTTTGATGGCCGGTTTGCAGGGTGCGGGTAAAACCACCACGGCTGGCAAGCTGGCGCGCTTCCTTAAAGAGCGCAAAAAGAAAACCGTAATGGTGGTCTCGGTCGACGTGTATCGTCCTGCCGCGATCAAGCAGCTGGAAACCCTGGCGGGCGAAGTGGGCGTTACGTTCTTCCCGTCCGATATCAGCCAGAAGCCAGTGGCCATCGCGCAAGCGGCCATTAATGAAGCCAAGCTCAAATTTATTGATGTCGTAATCGTCGACACCGCCGGTCGTTTGCACGTCGACGCCGAGATGATGGCCGAGATCCAGGAACTGCACGCGGCGGTCAAACCTGCAGAAACCCTGTTCGTGGTCGATGCCATGACCGGTCAGGACGCCGCCAATACGGCCAAGGCCTTTGGTGATGCGCTGCCATTGACGGGTGTGATCCTGACCAAGGTCGACGGTGATGCCCGTGGCGGTGCGGCACTGTCTGTGCGCTCGATCACTGGCAAGCCGATCAAGTTCATCGGTATGGGCGAGAAGAGCGACGCGCTCGAGCCGTTCCACCCGGATCGTATTGCTTCGCGCATCCTGGGCATGGGCGACGTGCTCAGCCTTATCGAGCAGGCAGAACAGACGCTCGATAAAGACAAAGCCGACAAACTGGCTAAAAAGCTCAAGAAAGGCAAAGGCTTCGACCTCGAAGACTTCCGCGATCAACTGCAACAGATGAAGAACATGGGCGGCCTTGGTGGTCTCATGGACAAACTGCCGAACATGGGCGGTGTGAATCTGGCGCAAATGGGCAATGCCCAAGGCGCAGCAGAAAAGCAGTTCAAGCAAATGGAAGCCATTATCAACTCCATGACGCCGGCCGAGCGCCGTGACCCTGATCTGATCAGCGGTTCGCGCAAGCGTCGTATAGCCATGGGTTCCGGCACGCAGGTGCAGGACATCGGCCGCTTGATCAAGCAGCACAAGCAGATGCAAAAAATGATGAAAAAATTCTCTGCCAAAGGCGGAATGGCGAAAATGATGCGCGGCATGGGCTCAATGATGCCTGGCGGCGGCATGCCAAAAATGTAATTTACCTGCCCGAGCGCTTGCGTTCGGGTACCTCGCAGCAATGCGGGACACCCGGCAAACCCGCACGTGCGGGAGCCGACTTGTCGTCATTCGTGACGGCTTTACAGCAGATCTTTATTGCGCGTCGAGCAGGCGCCAGAAAAAGACATTTGCAAAAGTCCGGATATTCCTTAGAATATGCGGCCTTTCGGGCACCTATGCCCGCTGTGCATTTAGATTTGCAGCACCGACTACAGGAACGATGTTCACATGCTAACAATCCGTCTTGCCCTTGGCGGCTCCAAAAAGCGCCCGTTTTACCACTTGACCGTTACCGACAGCCGTAACCCACGTGACGGTTCCCACAAGGAACAAATTGGCTTCTTCAACCCGGTTGCTCGTGGTCAAGAAGTTCGTTTCTCCGTTAAAGAAGACCGCCTCGCCTACTGGCTGAGCGTTGGTGCTCAACTGTCTGAGCGTGTTGCTCAGCTGGTTAAAGAAAACGCTAAGGCTGCGGCCTGAGCAATATGAGCGTGACGCCTGAAACTGCTGATGATTTGATCGTTATCGGCAAAATCTACTCAATTCACGGCGTGCGCGGCGAAGTGAAGGTTTATTCCTTTACGGATCCAATTGATAACCTGTTGGACTACAAAAAGCTGACGCTTCGGCGCGGCAATGATGTACGACAGGCAGAGCTGGTCAGTGGCCGTTCTCATAACGGCAAGTTTCTGGTCGTGAAGCTCAAGGGTCTTGATGATCGTGATGAAGCAGGTCTTCTTCGCGAATTTGAGATCTGCGTGCCGCGCAACCTGTTTCCTGAGCTGACCGAAGGCGAGTACTACTGGTACCAGCTGCAGGGTCTTAAAGTGACCAACCTCGAAGGGCAATTGCTCGGCAAGGTTGTTGATCTGATGGAAACTGGCTCGAACGATGTCATGGAAGTCAAACCTTGCCCAGGTAGCCTGGACGATCGTGATCGCTTGTTGCCCTATACAGAGCAATGCGTGTTGAGCATCGACCTGGAAGCGGGCGAGATGAAGGTGGATTGGGATGCGGACTTCTAAGCGTGGCTAAATTGCGCGTAGAAGTGATCAGTTTGTTTCCCGAAATGTTTTCCGCCATCAGCGACTACGGCATCACTAGTCGTGCGGTGAAACAAGGGCTCTTGCAGCTCACTTGTTGGAATCCGCGAGACTACACAACGGACCGACATCACACTGTGGACGATCGCCCATTTGGCGGTGGTCCGGGCATGGTGATGAAGATCAAGCCTCTGGAAGATGCACTGGTCCAGGCCAGAGAAGCAGCCGGAGAGGCGGCGAAGGTTATTTACCTGTCGCCCCAAGGCCGTCAACTGAATCAGTCGGCGGTACGCGAGCTGGCGAATGAGGAAGCATTAATCCTCATTGCAGGTCGCTATGAAGGCATCGACGAGCGTTTTATAAACACTTATGTCGATGAAGAGTGGTCGATTGGTGACTATGTACTTTCCGGTGGCGAGCTACCGGCGATGGTTCTGATTGATGCGGTTACACGACTGCTGCCTGGAGCTTTAGGGCATGCGGACTCCGCCGAGGAAGATTCCTTTACGGATGGTCTGCTGGATTGCCCGCACTACACCCGACCGGAGGTGTATGCGGATCAGCGTGTTCCCGACGTATTGCTAAGTGGCACTCATGCACACATCCGGCGTTGGCGTTTACAGCAGTCCCGTGGGCGGACCTTTGAACGACGCGCCGATCTTCTGGAAAGCCGCTCGCTTTCTGGAGAAGAGAAGAAGCTGCTCGAGGAATATATCCTCGCGCGGGACGATAGTTAACAACGTATCGATGGTAGATCAGACGATCTACCTTAGGAGCACAGCATGACTAACAAAATCATCCTTGCACTCGAAGCAGAGCAGATGACCAAAGAGATCCCTCCTTTTGCCCCGGGCGACACCATTGTCGTTCAGGTGAAAGTGAAGGAAGGCGATCGTTCGCGTCTGCAAGCTTTCGAAGGTGTAGTGATTGCCAAGCGTAACCGTGGCGTGAACAGTGCTTTCACTGTTCGTAAAATCTCCAACGGTGTTGGCGTAGAGCGTACTTTCCAGACCTACAGCCCGCAAATCGACAGCATGGCTGTGAAGCGTCGCGGTGACGTTCGTAAAGCCAAGCTGTACTACCTGCGTGACCTGTCCGGTAAAGCAGCTCGCATCAAGGAAAAACTGGCTTAAGTCCAGCTTCCCGATGCAGAAAAAAGCAGCCTTCGGGCTGCTTTTTTGTTGCCTGAAATTTGTCAGACCTTTGTCCAGTTGTAGGTAGTAAAAAGCATGACTTCGCGTGAGCAAGAGATTCAACGCCGTACCGAACTGTCCGTCACCCGCATCACTAAAGCGGTATTCCCCTCGACCACCAACCACCACAACACCCTATTTGGCGGCACTGCGTTGGCCTGGATGGACGAAGTTTCGTTCATCGCTGCGACACGTTTTTGCCGTTTGCCGCTGGTCACCGTCTCGACTGACCGTATCGACTTCAACCACCCGATTGCTGCGGGCTCGATTGTCGAGTTGATTGGTCGTGTGGTTAAAGTAGGCAACACCAGCCTTAAGGTAGAAGTTGAGGTCTTTGTCGAAAGCATGAGCAGTGATGGTCGTGAACTGGCAATTCAGGGGTTGTTCAGTTTTGTTGCCATTGACGACGACAAGCGCCCGGTGCCGGTATTGCCAGGATTTACGCAGTAACGTTTTTTTTTGTGGGAGCCTGGCTTGCCAGCGATGCAGCCGATTTGATCTTTCTGTTACGCCTCGCGCCCCCCCCCCGTAGCCGCTGCCGAGCCTGCGTAGCAGTCTTAAAACAAACACTGTGGTATGTCAGTTCAACCTTGCACTTAGTGTTTACGATCGCTTCGCAATCGGACATAGCCTCGCAGGCTCGACAACTGCTGCGGCTCGGTGGGGGCTTCCGCGGCCTTGTCAGTCAGGTTTAGTGTCTTGTCGGATCAACGCCAGCAGCGTCCACCCCGTCCCCGGTTTCAGCTCACTCTCAGGTGTTAGCACATGCACCCAGCCATTACTGTCACGGGCAAACAGCAGGGTGGCACGCTTGCCGTGCAGCCTCTGGTAATCCTCCCAGGTAAAGTTGTCGGTCAAGTTGGTGCTGTACAACTCGGCCCCCTGGCTCATCTCGCTGGCTAACTGCCCATAGGTCAACGCCGGATTGCCCAGCGCCAGTCCGCGGTACTCATGGCTGGCACGGTGTTTATCGGAGCGACGGTTGTCCTGAACGTTGGCCAAGGCAAACACTCGCCGGGGCCCGAATTCATGAAGAAAGCGCACGGCGGCCAGCGTGTTCAGCTCACCTGACGCTGACAAGGCCAGCAAATGCCCCAGTCCCACCAAATCAAGGTGCGTCTCGGCATGTTGTGAAGCCGGATTGCCAAAGTAAGTGGGTAAATTGTCCATGCGCGCTGCACGAATGTTTTCCCAGTTGGAGTCGGTCAGCACCACGCGGCTGCCCAGTTGTTGCAGTGCTTTGCCGATGACACGGGCCGGGCCGTTGGCGCCCACAATCAAAAAACCGCTGGGTGCAGGCTCTGCCACTTTGAGCAGGCGGGCCAGCGGGCGGGCCGTGGCGCTTTGCAGCACCACGGTACCAATGATCACTGCAAAGGTGAGGGGCACCAGCAGCAGCGCACCTTCATGGCCCGCTTCGTTCAGTCGAATTGCAAAAATCGCTGACACGGCCGCCGCAACGATCCCGCGCGGGGCAATCCAGGCCAGTAATGCACGTTCTCGCCAGCTCAGTTTTGAGCCTAACGTAGAGAGCAGCACGTTCAGCGGGCGGGCGATCAGTTGAATAATCAGCAGCAACACCAGCACCGCAGGCCCGAGGCCGATCATGGCGTTTAAGTCCAGGCGCGCCGCGAGCAGAATGAACAGGCCGGAAATCAAAAAAACGCTCAGGTTTTCTTTGAAGTGCAGGATGTTTCGCACATCCACGCCTTTCATGTTGGCCATCCACATGCCCATCAGCGTCACCGCCAGCAGGCCGGACTCGTGCATCACCTCATTGGCCGCAATAAAAATCCCCAGCACGCCTGCCAGCGTCCCCAGGCTTTGCAGGTATTCCGGCAGCCAGTGCTTGCGCACGATATGCCCCATGATCCAGCCGCCAATGATGCCGAACAGGCTGCCGCACACAATGACGCCGGCAAAGGTCAGCAGGCTTTGGCTCAGACCGTTATCGGAGCCCCGGGCGATGATAAAACTGTAAACGACCACTGCAAGCAGGGCGCCGATCGGGTCGATGACGATGCCTTCCCAGCGCAGGATGTTGGCTATCGACGCTTTGGGCCGCACCACGCGCAGCATCGGCACGATCACTGTGGGGCCGGTGACCAGGGTCAGGGTGCCAAACAGCAAGGCCAGCAGCCAGTCAAAGCCCAGCAGCCAGTGCGTGGCCAGGGTAATCACTGCCCAGGTCGAGAGCGCGCCGATGGTCACCAGTCTATGCACGACGCTGCCGATTTCACGCCACTCTGACACGCGCAGGGTCAGGCTGCCTTCAAACAAAATCAACGCCACGGCCAGAGAAACCAGCGGCATCAACATGGGGCCGAACAGCGCTTGAGGGTCCAGCCAGCCTAAAACCGGCCCGACCACTATCCCAGTCAGCAGCAAAAACAGAATAGCTGGCAACTTGAGGCGCCAGGCCAGCCATTGAGAGCCGAGGGCTGCAATGCCGATACCGCCGAAGGACAGCAGAATCTGTTGTTCGGTCATAGTGCGATCCTGTAAGAACATGGGGTTTATGGCGTCAGCTGGCTATGAAAGACTAGCGGTCGATTTTTCAGTTCACATTTTATTTATGCGCGGCTTGCGGGCCGTGCTGTACGAGTGCCAATGCCTGCTATCGACAACCCCCTCATCGACCGTTTTCTGGATACCTTGTGGCTGGAAAAAGGCCTGTCGGATAATACCCGCGATGCCTACCGCAGTGATTTGGCCCTGTTCAATGGCTGGTTGCAGGAGCGTGGGATTGAGCTGATTGATGCCGGACGCGAGCTGATCCTCGATCATCTGGCCTGGCGTCTTGATCAGGCCTATAAACCGCGTTCGACCGCGCGCTTTTTGTCCGGGGCGCGTGGTTTCTATCGCTATTTATTGCGTGAAAAGCTGATTGCCGTCGACCCGACCTTGCAGGTTGATATGCCGCAGTTGGGAAGGCCGTTGCCCAAGTCATTGTCAGAGGCTGATGTAGAGGCATTACTCGCCGCCCCGGACCTGAGCGATGCCATCGGTCAACGAGACCGCGCCATGCTTGAGGTGCTGTATGCCTGTGGCCTGCGAGTGACCGAGTTGATTAGCTTGACGCTGGAGCAAGTCAATCTGCGCCAGGGTGTCTTGCGGGTGATGGGCAAAGGCAGCAAGGAGCGGCTGGTACCGATGGGGGAGGAGGCGATTGTCTGGGTCGAGCGCTACATGCGCGATGCGCGTCATGAATTACTGAGCGGGCGCCCCAGCGATGTGTTGTTCCCCAGTCAGCGTGGCGAGCAAATGACCCGCCAGACCTTCTGGCATCGGATCAAGCATCAGGCCAGGGTGGCCGGTATCGACAAGTCGCTGTCCCCGCACACCTTGCGCCATGCCTTCGCCACCCACTTGCTCAACCACGGTGCCGATTTGCGCGTGGTGCAGATGTTGCTGGGGCACAGCGACCTGTCCACGACACAGATTTATACCCACGTCGCGCGTGCGCGCCTGCAAGATCTGCACGCCCTTCATCACCCGCGGGGTTAAGACAGATGACACACCGCCAGAGTCGGTCTTGCGGGTCATCTGTGGTAGGCTTTGCCGGTTTCGAAAGCGAGCCGCCAAAACCCTTTTAGATCCGGGTATTCAGGTTTGGCCGTTTGTCCGCCTTCAGGAGTTCACATGCGCTTGATCCACATGTTTGCCGCCGCAGCCATTGCGTTGGTCAGTACCTTTTCTTTCGCCGACACCGGTGCCGAACAAGCCATTCGCAAAAGCCTTGAAACGCTGCAACTGGATGTTCCGGTCGAGAGCATCAGCGCCAGCCCGCTGTCCGGCCTGTACGAAGTCAAGCTCCAGGGCAGCCGCGTCCTGTACGCCAGTGCCGATGGTCAATTCATCGTTCAGGGCTACATGTTCCAGCTCAAGGACGGCAAGCCGGTCAACCTGACCGAAAAGGCTGAGCGTTCCGGCGTCGCCAAGTTGATCAACGGCATTCCGGTGGCTGAAACCGTGGTTTACCCGGCGATTGGCGAAACCAAATCACACATCACCGTCTTTACCGACACCACGTGCCCGTATTGCCACAAATTGCACGGCGAAATCCCGGCATTGAACAAAATGGGCATCGAAGTGCGCTATGTTGCGTTCCCGCGTCAGGGCCTGGGCTCTGCGGGCGACCAGCAACTGCAAGCGGTCTGGTGTTCCGCGGACAAGAAAGGCGCCATGGACAAGATGACTGACGGCAAAACGGTTGACGCCCCAAAATGCGCCAACCCGGTGGCCAAGCAGTTCGCCTTGGGGCAGTCGATTGGTGTGAACGGCACGCCGGCCATCGTTTTGGCCGATGGGCAGGTGATTCCGGGCTATCAGCCAGCTGCGCAGGTTGGCAAGCTGGCACTCAGTGTTAAATAATCCTGCGTCGTTACGCTAAGCCTGTAACGATCATGGCCGGGCAGTTCAACTTCCCGGCTATCAATAGAGAACCGTGGCAATCCACGGTTGTTTTCCACGGCCGACCTTGAGTCGGCCGTTTTATGGGGAGTTCAGCGTGAATCCGGTCAAAGTAGGTATCTGTGGGCTCGGGACCGTCGGTGGCGGCACCTTCAACGTACTAAAGCGTAACGCCGAGGAGATTGCCCGCCGTGCCGGGCGTGGTATCCAGGTTGCGCAAATTGCCATGCGTACGCCAAACCCTCAGTGCGACATTACCGGTACCCCCATTACCAACGATGTATTCGCTGTTGCAACCAACCCTGAAATTGACATCGTTATCGAGCTGATTGGTGGCTACACCATCGCCCGCGAGCTGGTGCTCAAAGCCATCGAAAACGGCAAGCACGTGGTCACGGCCAACAAGGCGCTGATTGCTGTTCACGGCAACGAAATCTTCGCCAAGGCGCAAGAGAAAGGCGTGATCGTGGCGTTCGAAGCGGCCGTTGCTGGCGGTATCCCGGTGATCAAGGCCATTCGTGAAGGCCTGTCGGCGAACCGTATCAACTGGGTGGCGGGCATCATCAACGGCACCGGTAACTTCATCCTCACTGAAATGCGCGAAAAGGGCCGTACGTTTGAAGACGTGCTGGCTGAAGCGCAAGCGCTGGGCTATGCCGAAGCCGACCCAACGTTCGATGTTGAAGGTATCGATGCTGCGCACAAACTGACGATCCTGGCATCGATTGCCTTTGGCATTCCGCTGCAATTCGACAAGGCTTACACCGAAGGCATCACCAAACTGACCACAGCTGACGTGAACTACGCCGAAGCGCTGGGCTATCGCATCAAGCACCTGGGCGTTGCGCGCAGCACGGCCAGCGGCATCGAATTGCGGGTTCACCCGACCTTGATTCCGGCTGATCGCCTGATTGCCAACGTCAACGGTGTGATGAACGCCGTGATGGTCAATGGCGATGCAGCAGGCTCGACACTGTTCTACGGCGCTGGCGCTGGCATGGAGCCTACGGCGTCCTCGGTCGTTGCTGACCTGGTGGACGTGGTACGTGCCATGACCTCCGACCCTGAGAACCGCGTACCGCACCTGGCTTTCCAGTCGGACTCGCTGTCTGACCATCCGATTCTGCCGATCGAGGCGTGCGAAAGCGCTTACTACCTGCGCATCCAGGCCAAGGACCATCCGGGCGTATTGGCCCAAGTGGCCAGCATCTTGTCGGAGCGCGGTATCAACATCGAATCGATCATGCAGAAGGAAGTTGAAGAACATGACGGTCTGGTGCCGATGATTCTGCTGACCCATCGTGTGCTGGAACAGCACATGAACGATGCCATTACCGCGCTGGAGGCCTTGCAAGGCGTGGTTGGCCCGGTCGTTCGCATCCGCGTTGAAAGTCTTAATTAATTGATAGCGGCAAGCTCCAAGCTCCAAGCTGCAAGCTAGAAGCCTTTGTGCTTTTACTTGCGGCTTGCCGCTAAACCGCTTGCCGCTCAAACCGAAGGTTTGAATAAATGCGTTATATCAGCACCCGTGGCCAGGCACCGGCCCTGAATTTTGAAGATGTCCTGTTGGCCGGTCTGGCCAGCGATGGCGGTCTGTACGTTCCTGAAAATCTGCCGCGCTTTACGCAAGAAGAAATTGCTTCCTGGGCGGGTCTGCCGTACCACGAACTGGCATTCCGGGTGATGCGCCCGTTTGTTACCGGCAGCATCCCTGATGCCGATTTCAAGAAAATTCTGGAAGAAACCTACGCAGCTTTTGCACACAGCGCCGTTGCCCCGCTGCGCCAGCTCAATGGCAACGAGTGGGTGCTTGAGCTGTTCCATGGCCCTACGCTGGCGTTTAAGGACTTTGCCCTGCAGTTGCTGGGTCGCCTGCTGGATTACGTACTGGCCAAGCGTGGCGAGCGCGTAGTGATCGTGGGTGCCACCTCGGGCGATACCGGTTCGGCTGCGATTGAAGGCTGCAAGCATTGCGAGAACGTGGATATTTTCATCCTGCACCCGCATAACCGGGTCTCGGAAGTCCAGCGTCGCCAAATGACCACGCTGTTCGGTGACAACATCCATAACATCGCCATCGAAGGCAACTTCGATGACTGCCAGGAAATGGTCAAGGCCAGCTTCGCTGACCAGGGCTTCCTCAAGGGCACGCGACTGGTTGCCGTGAACTCGATCAATTGGGCGCGGATCATGGCCCAGATCGTCTACTACTTCCATGCAGCCCTGCAATTGGGCGGCCCGCACCGTTCAGTATCGTTCTCGGTGCCGACCGGAAACTTCGGCGATATTTTTGCGGGCTACCTGGCACGCAATATGGGCCTGCCGATCAACCAGTTGATCGTTGCTACCAACCGCAACGACATCCTGCACCGCTTCATGAGCGGTAATCAGTACGCCAAAGACACCTTGCACGCGACCTTGTCGCCGTCGATGGACATCATGGTTTCCTCGAACTTCGAGCGCCTGTTGTTCGACCTGCACGGTCGAAATGGCGCGGCGGTTGCCGGCCTGATGACCACGTTCAAGCAAACCGGCAACTTCAGCGTTGAAGAAGACCGCTGGACCGAAGCGCGTCGCTTGTTCGACTCGCTGGCTGTCAACGACGAGCAAACGTGTGAAACCATTGCCCAGGTGTTCGCTGAAACCGGCGAAGTGCTGGATCCGCACACGGCCATTGGTGTCAAGGCAGCGCGCGAGTGCCGTCGCAGCCTGGACACTCCGATGGTGATTCTGGGGACTGCGCATCCGGTCAAGTTCCCGGAGGCCGTGGAAAAAGCAGGCGTAGGAAAAGCGCTAGAGCTACCTGCTCACCTTTCGGACTTGTTTGAAAGAGACGAGCGTTACACCGTGTTGGCCAATGACCTGAAAGCCGTACAGGCCTTTGTGAGTCAGCATGGCAATCGCGGAAAGGCACTTTAAAGGTTTTTTTCTTACGCACTTTGAAGCCCGTCATCTGACGGGCTTTTTTGTGGCTGCATGGCAAACTTGCTCCGTTTTCGCCTCCGTATGCTGGCGAGCGGTCGGTCAAGGAGGCTGTCATGTCACGTTTTCATCGTGTGTTGAAATCATGGATGTTCTTCGCACTGTTAATCGTGCTGGTGAGCGTGAGTGCCGTCTCCCATGCTGCCCAAGGCCTGCCTTTCAAACTCCCCAAAAGCTTTATCGAACTCCCCCCTCTTAAGATTGATCGCGCACAACAGCAATGGCTTGAAAAGCGCGGGCCGTTGCGTGTGGGCATCACCCTGGGCGGTTACGCGCCGATCGACACTGTCACCGATCGCAATCGTTATCAGGGCATCAGTGCCGACTACCTCAGCCTTGTGCGTGACAAGTTGGGGGCAACGGTTGAAGTACTGGGGTTCAGCAAGCGCGACCAGGCGGTGGCGGCACTGCTCTCGGGCAAGATCGACATTCTGGCCAGTGCCAACGGCTATGAGCGCGGCATTGAAGGCATGATCTTTTCCACGGAATACATGGCGGACCATTCAGTCATTGTGGGGCGAGCAGATGACACCGCAGCAGGCAAAGAGTGGGATGGCAAGAGAGTCGGCTTTCTGGAGGGGGAAGTCGACGAGAAGGTCGCCGATGCGTTTTATCCCCAAAGCGAGGTCATTTTGACGCCGACGTTGCACAGTGCACTCGAAGCGCTCTCTGAGGGCGACCTTGATGCGCTGGTGGGTAATGAGGTCATTATTAGGGCATTTAAAACTGCCAGGCCCTACACGGGCTTGCGCATTGTGGGTGACAGCGCATTGCCGGTGTCCGGTTTTACTTTTGCCATCCGGCGCGATGATCCTCAGTTGCTGGCATTGATTGATCGAGCGCTGAGCAGCGTGGATGACACCGTCGCGCGGTTAATCCTTTCACGCTGGACAACCGGGCTTGGCGGCGGCCTCGGGCAGCAGCACATTAAGCTGCTGCCCGAGGAGCAAGCCTGGATCAAGCAAAATCCGGTGGTCATTGTGGCCTCTCAGCAATATCCGCCGTATGTCTTTAAAGGGGCTGGAAAAGGCTGGGATGGGCTGAACGTGGATATTCTGGAGCGTATTTCCCGCATGACCGGTTTGCAGTTTGTGCACCAGGAAAGTTTTTCAACCGTACAAACCCTGGAAATGCTTAAAAGCGGCAAGGCGCAGATGAACACAACGCTGTCCAAAAATGCCGAGCGCCAGACATTTCTGAACTTTACGTATTCCTATGGCGGGGCGCCTTGGGTCTTCGTGGTGGGCAACAATGACGTGCGGCTGAGTTCACTGGCTCATCTCTCAGGCCAGGTTTTGGCGTTGCCGGCCAAGCATGCACTGGAACCCCTGATTCGCCGCGATTATCCCGAGATTAACTTGCGCATGGTCGATAACTACATCCAGGCACGCCACTTGGTTGAGCGCGGTGATGCGATTGCCACCATTCAGAACGAGACACAGGCTTATCTCCATCTGGCAAAACGCCTCAAAGTCGGGCGGAGCGTTGACGGCCAGTGGTCTTCAGATAATTTCTCGGTCTCGACCCAGTCTCCGGAACTGCTCGACATCCTGAACAAAGGTCTGGAGGCGTTGCCGGTGGCTGAAATGCAGGCACTGCGGATCAAGTGGCTGCATAAGGTGGGCAAGGAGACCGCTGATTCAGCAGGGTTCAGCGCGCCGTGGGTGTACGCCATGATGGCCGTGACCAGTGCCTTGGGCGTGATGCTCGTGGTGTGGAACCGGCGTTTGGCAAAAAGGTTGCGACTTGAACAATGGGTCGAAAGCAATTTGCGCAAACACCACGAGTTTCAGCAGCGCTGCTTTGATGCGATCCCCTGTCCGGTTTTTGTGAAGGGGCTTGAAGCGCAAATGATCACCTGTAATCGCACTTACGAGGAGTATTTTTCGACTCGGCTCGAATTGATTAGCGGGCGAGTCATGACTGAGGCGGATTTTTTTCCTGCAGACGTTGCCGAGCAATTTCACACCGAGATTATGTCGGTTCTTCGTAATCGAAAGCCTTTCTATCAAAAGCGCAGCGAGGCCTTCAAAACACTCAATACCGAGGTGTATTGCTGGATAGTTCCTTTCTACTCGGATTGCGGCCAGTTGGAAGGAGTGGTGGGCGGCTGGTTTGATCTATCGGCGCAAAAAAAGTGGGGGAGACGGAAAGAGTGACATTTTTAGTTTTGAAAATCCTTACGTTCTTTTAGGATTTGTCTTATGTCGATTCTTAGGCAATCGCACTAGAGTTGAGCCCCTTGCCGATAGTGTGCGCAATACTCCAAAGGTCCGTGATGCGCTCAATGAAAGTTTTGATTCTTGAAGACAATCCCTTTCAACTGATGGTTTTGCACCAGATGCTCAATGCCTTTCGCATTTTTGATGTTCTGGCTGCAGAAAGTATTGAGTCCGCCCGCAGCTCGTTAGCCAATCGTGGGGGGATCGATGTTGCTATTTGCGATCTGTATCTGGATGGTTTATCTGGGCTGGATATGATTCGAGAGCTGGCCATCAAGCGTGAGGCGCAGGCGCTGATCATTTTGAGTTGCGCGGCGCCGCACATTATAGAAAAAGCGGTGCGTACCGCTCGTCAGGAAGGGCTCGAGGTCTTGGGGTGCTTGCCAAAACCGGTGACGATCAATGGGCTAGGGCGGTTGCTTGACGCATACAACGTACGTGCCAACGCTGAACGTGCAAATTGATTGCAAGGGGTAGGGAACCTTTAGCGGGGTGCCTGTGTCAGATTTTTCATCAACAGGATCAAGTCTATTGCTCCGATGCTTGTAGCCTGTTGAGCAGGTCATCATGACCTTGTTAAACCCCGAGATGACTCCCCACTTCTCGGGGTTTTTTTTGTGCTTTTTTTGTCACGGCGCAGGCGCATCCGGTACTTGCTCTTCGGCTGTCTGGCCAGGCTCTATCCAGTCAGTTTGTGACGGCGCCTGCGGTGTGTGAGCCAGATTACCCAGCACGGTATTAATGCTGGAAATCACTTGTTGCCCTTGCGGTGTCTTTGAGCAGCCAACGTAAATAGGCTGATAAGGCGGGGCGCCCTGAATGGGGTAAAAAACCAGCGCGGTGGACGACACGCCATGTTGTTTGGCCTTTGCCTGAATTTCAGGCCAATAGCCCAACAGCGATTGCAAACGGCCAGCCTGCTGCATTTGTAACAGGCTGCCCAGCGCATCGTTACCGTAATGAATAAAGAATTGGCTCGCAGGGCCATGAGACAGCTGGGCATCGATCCATGTGCCGTAACTGCGCTTGGCAACGAGGCCGAGCTTCACCGACTGCGAATTAAGCATGGCCTGCAAGTCGATGGACTTACCGTGTACGAACGGGGCAATCATCGGTTCATCCTTGCGACGAATCACAAGGCCGTTACTGTGCAAGCCGATGATCGGGTTGGAGTAGGCAATCCGCAGGGCGCGATCGGGGGTCCACACCAGCATCGGGTCGCAACTCAACTGTGAGCCTTCAAGGATTTGCATAGACCTTGCACGATTGACCCGCATGATGACGTGCTGATATTGCGGCATGTTGGCTATCAACACGGGCAGCAATTGGTCAATGATGCCTTGCCCTTTTTGTGGGCCCTCATGCATCGTCAGGGGTGGCAGGTCTCGCACCAGCCAAATGAGCTTCTCTGCTGCCAGAGTGTCTGAGGCCCAGAAAAGTAATGCTGATGTGATCAAGCCTGCCCACATACCTCGTCTGGTCCAGCGACTAGTCATTGTGCTGGTCTCCTTGGGCAGTCAATAAAAAAGGCAAGCGGGTTAAATCGCGCCTGCCAGCTTCAAATTGTTGATGGTCGTGATGTCATAGCCTAGATCACCCAGGACCTCATGGTTATGGGCGCCCAGTTCGGGCCCCACCCAATCGGCTGAGCCAGGGGTGTCGGAAAGCCGGGGCACGATACCTGGCATTTTGAAGTCTTTGCCGTCAGGCAGTTTGGCTTGCAGAAACATTTCACGGGCCAAAAACTGTGGGTCGCTGAACATGTCTTCTGCTGAAAAAATGCGGCTGGCGGGGACTTGCGCCGTGTTCAGGTGTTCGAGAACCGTTTCCAGCGGGAGAGCGGCTACCCAACGGTCTATGACGCCATACAGTTCATCACGACGCAGGTCACGGCCATCGTTACTGGCCAACGCCGGATCGTTTGCCAGGTCTTCGCGGCCAATGATGAGCATGAAGCGTTTGAAAATGGCGTCGCCGTTCGCTCCGATCTGCACGTGCTTGCCGTCCAGGCTGGTGTGAATCGAAGAGGGCGTGATGCCCGGCATGATATTGCCTGTACGTTCGCGAATAAACCCGAACACATCGAACTCGGGCACCATGCTTTCCATCATGGCGAAAATGGCTTCGTACAGCGCTACATCCACCACCTGGCCCTGGCCGCCATTGACTTCGCGATGACGCAGCGCCATCAAGGCACCGATCACGCCCCACAGTGCGGCAATCGAATCGCCAATTGAAATGCCCGTGCGCACCGGTGGTCGGTCTTCGAAACCGGTGATATAGCGCAGCCCGCCCATGGATTCACCGACCGCGCCGAAGCCCGGCTGGTCTTTCATCGGCCCTGTCTGACCAAAGCCGGACAGGCGCACCATCACCAGTTTCGGGTTCAGGGCGTGCAGAACATCCCAGCCCAGGCCGAGCTTTTCCAGCACGCCGGGGCGGAAGTTTTCGATCAGAATGTCGGCTTCAGCCAACAGTTGCTTGAGGATGTGCAGACCATCCGGGTGCTTGAGGTTCAGCGTCAGGGATTTCTTGTTGCGGGCCTGCACGAACCACCACAGCGACGTACCTTCGTACAGTTTTCGCCATTTGCGCAGAGGGTCTCCGCCGTCAGGGGATTCCACCTTGATGACATCGGCGCCAAATTCGGCGCAAATCCGCGATGCAAAAGGACCCGCAATCAGAGTGCCCAGTTCGATGACTTTGAGGCCAGAAAGAGGTTGGGTGGCGAGCGACATGCGGAGTCCTTGTGCAGAGCGAGCGAGTACAGCTTTTTAACACAAAAAAAGCCGTAGTCGCTGCCGCAGGCTGCGAAGGGGGGCGTGGCACCCCGTTTTCTTCAAGCCTGCTCGGCCCCCTTGCCGTCAGCACGCTTTGCATACGGCGCAAGTGACCGGTGGATCGGTTAGACTTGCCGCCTTTCTCCGTATCAAGAAGTCCGTTCATGGCCCAGCCGTCCACGACCTACAAGTTTGAACTCAACCTCACCGATCTCGATCGTGGGGTCTATGAAACCGTCAAGCAGACCATCGCCCGACACCCTTCGGAAACTGAAGAGCGCATGACCGTTCGCCTGCTGGCCTACGCCTTTTGGTACAACGAGCAACTGTCTTTTGGTCGTGGCCTTTCAGATGTAGACGAACCTGCGCTATGGGAAAAAAGCCTGGATGACCGCGTTCTGCACTGGATCGAAGTCGGTCAGCCCGATGCCGACCGCCTGACCTGGTGCTCACGCCGCACCGAACGCACCAGCCTGCTGGCTTATGGCAGCTTGCGCGTGTGGGAAGGCAAAGTGATCCCGGCGATCAAAACCCTGAAAAACGTCAATATTGCTGCCGTTCCACAAGACATTCTGGAAGTCTTGGCTAAAGACATGCCGCGCGTTATCAAGTGGGACGTGATGATCAGCGAAGGCACCATTTTTGTGACCGACGACCGTGGCCAGCACGAAGTGCAGTTGCAGTGGCTGGCCGGCGAACGCGGCTAATTCCTTTTAAATATCCCGTTATAGAGACTCTCCACCTGCTTATGCGCATCGAACCTCGTCCACTGCCCGAAACCCTGCCTTTTTTGGGCGAAATGCCGACATTGCTGACGCGGTTGTATGCAGCACGTGGCGTGCAATCACCCGCTGAGTTGGACAAAAGCCTGGCGCGGTTGATCCCGTACCAGCAGCTAAAGGGCATCGATGCCGCAGTGGATTTGCTGGTGGTGGCGCTTGAACAGCGCCAGCGCATTCTGATCGTCGGTGACTTTGACGCCGATGGCGCCACGGCCAGCACTGTGGGCATGCTTGGCTTGCGCTTGTTGGGTGCGGCCCATGTCGATTACCTGGTGCCCAACCGTTTCGAGTACGGTTACGGCCTGACCCCGGAAATCGTCGAAGTTGCATTGACCCGCCAACCGCAGTTGTTGATCACCGTCGACAACGGCATCTCCAGCGTTGAAGGCGTGGCGGCGGCGAAAAAAGCCGGGCTAAGCGTCTTGGTCACCGACCACCACTTGCCAGGCAATGAACTGCCGGCGGCGGATGCCATCGTTAATCCCAATCAGCCAGGCTGCGAATTTCCGAGCAAGGCGCTGGCCGGGGTTGGGGTTATCTTTTACGTCCTGATCGCCTTGCGCGCCCGTTTGAACAGCCTGGGCTGGTATCAAAACAGCAAAGCCCCAAACATTGCCGAACTGCTTGACCTCGTGGCATTGGGCAGCGTGGCGGACGTGGTGCCGCTGGACGCCAACAACCGGATTCTGGTGCATCAAGGGCTTGAGCGGATTCGTGCCGGGCGTGCGCGGCCGGGACTCAAGGCCATCCTTGAAGTCGCCAAGCGTGATCATTCACGTATTACCTCAACCGACCTGGGGTTTATTCTCGGGCCGCGCTTGAATGCTGCCGGGCGTCTGGACGACATGAGCCTTGGTATCGAATGCCTGCTCACTGATGACGCGAACGCAGCGCGTGACATGGCTGCGCAGCTCGACGAAATGAACCAGGACCGCAAATCCATTGAGCAAGGCATGCAGCGTGAAGCGCTGGCCCAGCTTAAGGACCTGACGATAGACAGCATGCCGTTTGGCCTGTGCCTGTTTGATCCAGATTGGCATCAGGGTGTTATCGGGATTCTGGCTTCTCGCCTCAAAGAGCGTTACTTCCGTCCGACCTTCGCCTTTGCCGATGCGGGCGAGGGCATGCTCAAAGGTTCTGGGCGTTCGGTGCCGGGCTTTCACATCCGCGATGCACTCAGTGTGGTCGCAGCACAACACCCGGACCTGATCAGCAAATACGGCGGTCACGCCATGGCGGCGGGTTTGACTTTGCCCGAGGCCAACTTCACGCTGTTTTCCCAAGCATTTGACGCCGAAGTCCGACGC
This sequence comes from Pseudomonas sp. NPDC096917, assembly GCF_044762555.1. Taxonomy (NCBI): domain Bacteria; kingdom Pseudomonadati; phylum Pseudomonadota; class Gammaproteobacteria; order Pseudomonadales; family Pseudomonadaceae; genus Pseudomonas; species Pseudomonas sp. NPDC096917. The sequence goes on from NZ_JBIWEO010000006.1 coordinate 245,823, forward strand.
CAACTGCGTGAAGAAGACCTGACCGGGCGGCTATTGTCTGACGGTAGCTTGGCGGTCGAAGAGTTTCACCTCGAACTCGCGCGTGCTCTGCGAAATGCCGGGCCATGGGGGCAACACTTCCCTGAACCGCTGTTTCATGGCGTGTTTCAGTTGGTTGAGCAGCGCATCGTGGGCGAACGGCACTTGAAAGTGGTGTTAAAAACCGAGTGCGGCAGCGTCAAACTGGACGGCATCGCCTTTGGGATTGACCGGGAAGTGTGGCCCAACCCGACGATTCGGTGGGTTGAACTAGCCTACAAACTCGATCTCAACGAATTTCGCGGCAACGAAACCGTGCAACTGATGATCGCCCACATCGAACCGCGTTAACCGTCGTGGGAGCTGCCGAAGGCTGCGATCGTTTAAACATCAAAAATCGCAAGCCAGTCCGCTCCCGTATGGGTTTGAGTTTGAACCCCGCCTCATCCAGTGTTGTCGACTAGGCTGATACAAGTGCCTGGAGCCTACCCACTGGAATTAGAGGTGACCCATGAGTCTGCTGCTCGAACCTTATACCCTGCGCCAACTGACCCTTCTCAACCGCATCGCGGTCTCGCCGATGTGCCAGTATTCCAGCGTCGACGGGCTGGCCAATGACTGGCATTTAGTTCACTTGGGCAGCCGTGCCATTGGCGGTGCCGGATTGATCTTTACCGAAGCCACTGCGGTGACCCCAGATGGCCGTATCACGGCCCAAGACCTTGGGCTGTGGAATGATGAACAGATAGAACCCCTGCAACGCATCACACGGTTTATTCGCGCTCAGGGCGCCGTGGCCGGTATTCAACTGGCGCATGCCGGGCGCAAGGCCAGCACTTATCGTCCTTGGCTGGGCAAGCACGGCAGCGTCAAAGTGGATGACGGCGGCTGGGTGCCCGTCGGACCTTCGCCGATTGCCTTCGACCCTCAGCACACCGCGCCGACGCAACTGGACGCAGGGCAGATCCAGGCAATTATTCAAGCCTTTGTTGACGCCGCCAAGCGGGCGCTGGAAGCCGGATTCTCCGTGGTTGAGGTGCACGCCGCGCACGGTTACTTGCTGCATCAATTTTTGTCACCGTTGAGTAATCAACGGCTCGACCAATACGGTGGCTCCTTTGAAAATCGCATTCGTCTTGTGCTGCAAGTGACAGAAGCGGTGCGCAACGTGTGGCCACAAGAGCTGCCTCTGTTTGTCCGGGTCTCGGCGACCGATTGGGTAGAAGACGGCTGGAACCCAGACGAAACGGTTGAGCTGGCGCGGCGCCTCAAAGCGCTGGGTGTTGACCTGATTGATGTCTCTTCAGGTGGCACGGCGGCGACGGCTGAGATCCCGGTAGGGCCGGGCTATCAAACCCGCTTTGCCGAGCGCGTGCGTAAAGAGTCGGGCATTGCCACCGGTACGGTCGGAATGATTACCGAGCCTGCGCAAGCCGAGCATATTTTACGCACCGGTCAGGCGGACCTGATTCTGCTGGCCCGCGAACTCTTGCGCGACCCATATTGGGCGTTGCACGCAGACGATGATCTGGGCGGTAAACAAGCCACCTGGCCCGCCCAATACCAACGCGCCACTCATCGTGACCAGCCCATTCATGAATCGGACCTGCGCGACTGAGTGGCCATGCTGACCCACCTGAACCCCAAACGAGGAGGTTGCTTATGAACACCCGTGGATTGCTCGACCAGTTGCTTAAGTCTGGCCAGGAAATGCTGGAGAAAAAAAACGGCGCACAAAGTGGTGCCTCCGGTACGACTCCCCCTAAAGGCGGCTTGGGCGACCTGCTGGGATCTGGCGGGTTGGGCGGCCTTCTCTCGGGAGCCGGTGGCGGCGCTATGGCCGCTAGCGTGTTGGGCATGTTGCTGGGCAGCAAGGGTGGGCGTAAATACGGCGGCAAGGCGTTGACCTATGGCGGCCTGGCAGCCTTGGGCGTCCTGGCTTACAAGGCCTACGGCAATTGGCAGGCGAATCAGGGCAAAGCGCCGCAAAACGAGCCGCAAACCATTGATCGGGTGCCGCCCCTGCAGGTCGAGGAGCATAGCCAGGCCATCCTCAAAGCGCTGGTGGCTGCGGCCAAGGCCGATGGGCATATCGATGAGAAAGAGCGCCAATTGATCGATGGCGAACTGAGCAAGCTCAAACAAGACCCGGCGTTACAACAGTGGCTGCAAGCTGAACTGAACAAACCGCTCGACCCCACCGAAGTCGCCAGCGCGGCTACCACACCGGAAATAGCCGCTGAAATGTACATCGCCAGTCTGATTCTGGTGGATGAAGAAGCCTTCGGTGAGCGGGCGTATCTGGACGAGTTGGCCAAGCAACTGAAGCTCGATCCTGGCCTCAAGGCTGAACTGGAAAAGCAGGTCAATGAGGCCAGGGTTTCAGGTTGAGGTACACGCGAAACGCGTAGCAGCTGCCGAAGGCTGCGTCCGATTGCGAAGCGATCGTAAAGCACAGTGCTCGATATTTCTGGGGCACCGCGCAGCCAGGGTTTACGACGACTACGTCGCCGGACGTAACCTTGGGCAACGGCTACGCGTTTGTTTGGCGATGTATTCAACAATCTCCTACTGATTCAGTGCGTATTTGCATGTAGGTTTTTTTACTGATAGCTGTGAGAACAGTCTCAACGATCAGGCGAATCCTCGCGTACCCTCGGCTATACTCCCCATCATTTGAATGGACCCCGAGGATTGACTGTGAAGAACTGGACGTTACGCCAACGCATTTTGGCGAGCTTTGCGGTGATCATCGCGATCATGTTGTTGATGGTTGTTGCGTCTTACTCACGCTTGCTTTCGATACAAACGAGCGAAGAGACAGTACGGAACGACTCGATTCCTGGGGTTTATTACAGCTCGATGATTCGCAGTGCCTGGGTCGACAGTTATGTCTTGACCCTGCAACTGGTTGGCTCTGCCACCCAGCGTGATCTGACAAGCGAAGACCGTAAGCTGTATGCCAGCTATGAAGATCGACTGAATCGCGAACTGGATAATTACCGCACTACTATCTTCGATGATGAAGACCGTGCAGCCTTTGATCAGTTCGAACGTATCCACGTGCAATACGCCAAGGTTTTGGCAGATGTTCTTGAACGCTATCAAGCCAAGAAAACTGAGCAGGCTGACGCGATGATCACTGAGCACCTCGCACCGTTGTGGGCAGAGGGGCGCAAACAGCTCAACACGATTATTGAAACCAATCGCACCGCCGCCAATCAGGCATCAGAGACCATTGCCCATGCAGTGATGACTGCAAAAGTCAGCATGCTGATTTCGTTGGCGATTGCCGTGCTGGCGGCGGCGCTCTGTGGTTACTTGTTGTTGCAAGCCATCATGTCGCCGATGCAACGCATCGTTTCGATTCTTGAAACCATGCGTTCAGGCGATTTGAGCCTGCGTCTGAATCTTGAACGCAAGGACGAGTTCGGCGCCGTTGAAACCGGCTTCAATGACATGATGACCGAGTTGACCTCGCTGGTGTCCCAAGCCCAGCGCTCCTCGGTGCAGGTCACAACTTCGGTGACCGAGATCGCCGCGACCTCAAAACAGCAACAAGCCACTGCCACTGAAACCGCTGCGACCACCACGGAAATTGGTGCGACCTCGCGCGAGATCGCAGCCACCTCCCGTGATCTGGTGCGCACCATGACTGAAGTGACATCGGCTGCTGATCAGGCATCGATTCTGGCCGGTTCCGGCCAACAAGGTCTGGCCCGCATGGAAGAGACCATGCACCAAGTGATGGGCGCCGCCGATCTGGTCAACGCCAAGCTAGCGATTCTCAATGAAAAGGCCGGCAACATTAACCAAGTGGTCGTGACCATCGTCAAGGTGGCTGACCAGACCAACCTGTTGTCGCTCAACGCGGCTATCGAAGCTGAAAAAGCCGGTGAATATGGCCGTGGTTTCGCCGTGGTTGCCACCGAAGTCCGCCGTTTGGCTGACCAGACCGCTGTGGCCACTTACGACATCGAGCAAATGGTGCGTGAAATTCAGTCGGCCGTGTCGGCGGGCGTGATGGGCATGGACAAGTTCTCCGAAGAAGTGCGCCGAGGCATGTCCGAGGTGACTCAAGTGGGCGAGCAACTGTCGCAAATCATCCATCAGGTTCAAGCGCTGGCGCCGCGCGTGCTGATGGTCAATGAGGGGATGCAGGCCCAAGCCACCGGCGCCGAACAAATTAACCAGGCCCTGGTCCAGTTGGGTGATGCCAGCAGTCAGACCGTTGAATCCTTGCGTCAGGCCAGCTTCGCGATCGACGAACTCAGTCAGGTTGCTGTTGGACTGCGCAGCGGCGTTTCGCGTTTCAAAGTCTGATGATCGAGTCCCTAGCCAAGCGCACAGGCGCAGTGACGCCCAGCAAACGCCTGTTCCTGGTGTTTTACATTGGGGATGAGCGCTATGCCTTGCCCGCCACCGAGGTGGTCGAGGTGTTGCCGCGTTTACCGCTTAAGCCGATTGCCCAGGCGCCTGCCTGGGTGGCCGGGGTGTTTGCGCACCGTGGCCAGATGGTGCCGGTGATTGACGTCAGCGCCATGACCTTCGGCCACCCGGCAGTGGCTCGCACGAGCACCCGTCTGGTGTTGGTCGATTTTCGGGGGAGGCTGCTGGGGCTGATGCTTGAACAGGCCAGCGATACCTTGCGTTGCAACCCTGATGACTTCCAGCCGTATGGCCTGGATAACCGCGATGCGCCTTATTTGGGCCCAGTGCGCAAAGACCAGCATGGCCTGATGCAGTGGATCCGCGTCGATGACCTGCTGAGCCCTGCGGTGTGTGCGCTGCTTTTTCCTGCGGACCCGGATGACGCCTTTGCGCAGGGGTTCGCATGAGTGAAGATCAACGGTTCTTCGACTTTCTGAAACAACGCATTGGTCTGGATGTGGCGTCAGTCGGTCCGGCGATTATCGAGCGCGCTGTTCGTCAGCGCTGCAAGGCGTTACACATGGTTGACAGCGATCATTACTGGCAGCGGCTGATCAGCTCATACGAAGAACAGCAAGCGCTGATCGAGTCGGTCATCGTGCCCGAGACCTGGTTTTTTCGTTACCCCGAATCGTTTGCCACGTTGGGCCGGCTGGCCAGAAAGCGTTTGGCCGAGGTGGGCACTCGTCGCATCCTGCGGATCTTGAGCCTGCCGTGCTCGACGGGCGAAGAGCCCTACTCGATTGCAATGGCCTTGTTTGATGCTGGTTTTGCCGGGCATCAGTTCAAGGTCGAAGCCCTGGATGTCAGCCCGCTGTCCGTCGCGCGTGCTCAGGCGGCGGTGTATGGCAAAAATTCATTTCGTGGCGAACAAACCGATTTTCGCGAGCGCTATTTCAGTGTTGTCAATGACGGCTACCAACTGTCGGAGCGGGTGCGCGAGCAAGTCAGCTTTCATGTCGGCAACTTGCTCGATCCGGCGCTGGTGGTCAATCACGTGCCCTATGATTTTGTGTTTTGCCGCAACCTGCTGATCTACTTTGACCTGAAAACCCAACAGCAGGCGCTGGACGTACTTAAACGTTTAACCCGCGACGACGGCGTGCTGTTCATCGGCCCGGCCGAGGGCAGCCTGCTGGCGCGCTTGGGGATGCGTTCGATTTGTGCACCACAGTCGTTTGCCTTCAGTCACAGCCACGATCCGATGCCTGCTGCGCGCCCTGCGCTGGCTGAATTCAAACCGCTGACACGTCCACTGCCGCCGCCGCCGCCTCCGTCGATCCGACCTTTTGCCCCGCGCCCGCGCCCGCACACTGCAACGCCAGCGCCAGCGCCACAGAAAGCGCGCCCGGCAACCGCTGGGGCGAGTACCTTGCTGGAACAGATTGCAACCTTGGCCAATGAAGGCAAAAGCAGCGATGCCCGCCAGGCCTGTGAACAGTTCTTGCAACTGTATGGCCCGCAGGCACAAGTGTTTTATTGGTTGGGGCTGCTCAGTGATGTCCAAGGTCAGACCGCTCAGGCCCAAAGCTTTTATCGCAAGGCGCTGTACCTGGAACCCCAGCATTCAGAAGCGCTGGCACATCTGGCGGCTTTATTGGCTTCGCAAGGTGATGCGGCAGGTGCCCTGCGCTTGCAAGAGCGTGCTGCCCGTCACGAGCGTTCCGTTCACAGTGAGCGTAAACAATGAGCGGTTTAACAGCCCAGAGCCTGATTCATGACGAAGCTCAAGCCATTGATGATTGCTGGAATCGCATCGGCATCTTTGGCGATAAATCCTGCCCGCTGTTGCCCGAGCATATTCATTGCCGCAACTGCGCAGTGTATTCGGCTGCCGCGACGCGCTTGCTGGATCGCTACTCCTTTGATCAAGGGCACGACGAGCACTCAGCCCCGCAAGATGTCGAACGAAAAGTCGCGACGCGCTCGCTGGTGGTTTTCCGTTTGGGTGGCGAGTGGCTGGGCCTGAACACCGGCTGTCTGGACGAAGTTGCGCGCCTGCAAGCCATTCACTCGCTGCCCCACCAGCGGTCACGGGCGTTGCAAGGCGTGGCCAATGTGCGTGGCGCGCTGGTGCCGTGCCTGTCGCTGGTTGACCTGCTGGGGCTGGACCCGACCGTCACGCTATCTTCCTCGCAGCGCGTCATGCCGCGCATGTTGATCGTGGCTGCGTACGGCGGCCCCGTGGTGTTGCCGGTGGATGAGGTGGACGGTGTTCATAACATTGAAGAACGTGCTCTAAACAACGCCTCGCTCTCGGGCGAACATGCCGGTGCCAAATACACCCGGGGTGTCCTGCCGTGGAAAAACCGCAGCCTGCGCTGGCTGGATGAAGAACAACTGCTCAGCGCCATTTCCCGGAGCCTGACATGACCCCCGAGCAAATGCGTGATGCTTCATTGCTTGAGCTGTTCAGCCTTGAAGCCGAGGCCCAGACCCAGGTTCTGAGTGCCGGCCTGCTGGCGTTGGAGCGTAACCCGACACAGGCCGATCAGCTAGAAGCGTGCATGCGCGCAGCCCACTCGCTCAAAGGTGCGGCGAGAATCGTCGGGGTCGATGCCGGGGTCAGCGTCGCCCACGTCATGGAAGATTGCCTGGTCAGTGCTCAAGAAGGGCGCTTGCGCCTGCATCCCGAGCACATTGATGCGTTGTTGCAGGGCACCGATTTGTTGATGCGCATTGCCACCCCCGGCAGTGAGAATGTAGGCCCGGCTGATATTGATGCCTATGTCGCTCACCTGAGTGAGTTACTTGACCCCTCAGCAATGGCTACGCCACGGGGCGAGCCAGCGGCATTCGACGTCTCGCAATTGTTGCTGGCGCCGGAGTCTGCGGTGTCTGCGCCGTTGGTCGAGCCTGAGCCGCCCGTGCAGCCGGAGCCAGAACCCGTGCGTCGCCCTCAGCGCCTCACGGAAAGCGGCGAACGGGTGTTGCGGGTGACTGCCGATCGACTCAACAGCCTGCTCGACCTGTCGAGCAAGGCGCTGGTTGAGACCCAGCGGCTCAAGCCCTATTTGGCGGCCCTGCATCGGCTCAAGCGGATCCAAAGCACTGGCTTGCGCGCCTTGGACACCCTGAGTGAACAGCTCAAGGCCGTGGGCTTGAGCAATGACATCGAGCAAGCCCTGACCGAGGCCCGGCGCGCACTGGCCGAGTCGCAGCACCTGCTTAGCGAACAGACCGCAGAACTGGATGAATTCGGCTGGCAGACCGGGCAGCGTGCGCAATTGCTTTATGACACCGCACTGGCCTGCCGGATGCGCCCGTTTGCCGATGTCCTGGTCGGCCAGGAACGCATGGTGCGCGATTTGGGGCGTGTCCTGGGCAAGCAGATTCGCCTGGAAATTGAAGGTGAGAAAACCCAGGTTGACCGCGATGTACTGGAAAAACTTGAAGCACCGCTGACTCATTTGTTGCGCAATGCCGTTGACCACGGGATTGAGTCGCCAGAACAGCGCCTGCTGGCGGGCAAAACGGCAGAAGGCATCATTCGCCTGCGGGTGTCGCACCAGGCGGGCTTGCTGGCGCTGGAACTCAGCGATGACGGCGCCGGTGTCGATCTGGCGCGATTGCGTCGCAGCATCGTTGAACGTCAGTTGTCGACCGCCGAGACAGTGGCGCAATTGAGCGAAGAAGAACTGCTGACCTTCCTCTTTCTGCCGGGTTTCAGCCTGCGCGACACGGTGACTGAAGTCTCCGGGCGCGGCGTTGGGCTGGATGCGGTGCAACACATGGTGCGCCTGCTGCGCGGCTCGATTGTGCTGGAGCAGACCTCGGGGCAGGGCAGCCGCTTCCAGCTAGAAGTACCGCTGACCTTGTCTGTGGTCCGCAGCCTGGTGGTTGAAGTGGCCGATGAGGCGTACGCTTTCCCTTTGGCGCACATCGAACGCATGCGCGACTTGTTGCCGGATGACATCGTGCAGGTCGAAGGTCGCCAGCATTTCTGGCATGACGGTCGACATGTGGGGCTGGTAGCTGCCAGCCAATTGCTGCAACGCCCACCCAGCCAGAGCGATGATGAAACCCTCAAAGTGGTGGTGATTCGCGAGCGCGACGCCGTGTATGGCGTGGCTGTTGAGCGCTTCATCGGCGAGCGGACGTTAGTGGTGTTGCCCCTCGACTCGCGTCTGGGCAAGGTGCAAGACATCTCGGCCGGGGCCTTGCTCGACGATGGCTCGCCGGTGCTGATCGTGGACGTCGAAGACATGCTGCGCTCTGTCGACAAACTGCTCAACACCGGGCGTCTGGAGCGTATCGACCGGCGCAACCGCCACACCGCCGAACTGACCCGCAAACGCATTCTGGTCGTTGATGACTCGCTGACCGTGCGCGAGTTGCAGCGCAAACTGCTGATCAATCGTGGCTATGAAGTGGCGGTGGCGGTGGATGGCATGGATGGCTGGAATGCCCTGCGGGCCGAGCATTTCGACCTATTGATCACCGACATCGACATGCCGCGTATGGATGGTATTGAACTGGTCACGTTGTTGCGCCGTGATAACCGTTTGCAATCCATGCCCGTGATGGTGGTGTCTTACAAAGATCGCGAAGAAGACCGTCGACGTGGCCTGGATGCAGGGGCCGACTATTATCTAGCCAAAGCCAGTTTCCATGACGACGCTTTGCTGGATGCTGTGGTTGAACTAATTGGTGGAGCCCAAACATGAGAATCGCCATTGTCAACGATATGCCCATGGCGGTTGAAGCCTTGCGTCGAGCCCTGGCGTTTGAGCCCGCGCACCAAGTGATCTGGGTGGCCCGTGACGGAGAAGAGGCGGTGCGCCTGTGCGCCGACCAGACGCCGGACCTGATCTTGATGGACCTGATCATGCCAGTGATGGACGGAGTAGAGGCCACGCGTCGGATCATGGCTGAAACCCCGTGTGCCATTGTGATTGTGACCGTGGATCGCGAGCAGAATGTGCACCGCGTGTTTGAAGCCATGGGGTTTGGCGCGCTGGATGTGGTCGATACCCCTGCGCTGGGTGTGGGCAATGCCAAAGAGGCCGCGGCGCCTTTACTGCGCAAAATCCTCAATGTGGGCTGGCTGATGGGCCAAAGCGCCAAGCGGGTAAAACCCGTGGCTGCGCAACCGCGCGAATTGTCCGCGCAGCGTGGGCTGGTGGCGATTGGCTCTTCTGCCGGCGGCCCGGCAGCGCTTGAAACGTTGCTTAAAGGGCTGCCGAGTAACTTTCAGGCGGCCATCGTTCTGGTGCAGCACGTTGACCAAGTGTTTGCGGCGGGGATGGCCGATTGGCTCGGTACATCCTGCGGGCTGGATGTGCGATTGGCCCGTGACGGCGAGACACCGCAGGTGGGCACGGTGCTGCTGGCGGGCACCAACCACCACATACGGCTCTTGAAAAACGGCACTTTGGCTTATACAGCAGAGCCTGTGAACGAGATTTATAGACCCTCGATCGATGTGTTTTTTGAAAGTGTTGCCCGGTACTGGAATGGTGATGCCGTCGGTGTGCTTTTGACTGGCATGGGGCGTGATGGGGCGCAAGGTCTCAAACTCATGCGTCAGCAAGGTTTCCTCACCATCGCTCAGGACCAACAGAGCAGCTCAGTGTATGGCATGCCTAAAGCGGCAGCGGCCATTGATGCAGCGGTTGAGATCCGTCCTTTAGACAAGATTGCGCCACGCTTGCTGGAGATATTTACCAAATGACTGGAAAACTCCGGCAGAACTGGCTTGAAGGCAGTAATTCAGGTGAACGCGCATGAGCGATTTACAGTTGGACGACGTTAAAACAGACGAAAACGCCGCCATGGTGTTGTTGGTCGACGATCAGGCATTGATCGGCGAAGCCGTGCGTCGTGGCTTGGCGCTTGAGCAGAACATAGATTTTCACTTCTGCGCGGACCCGCATCAGGCGATTGCTCAAGCCATTCGGATCAAGCCGACGGTGATTTTGCAGGACCTGGTCATGCCGGGTCTGGACGGACTGACCTTGGTGCGCGAATACCGCAATCACCCGGCGACCCAGAACATCCCGATCATCGTGCTTTCCACCAAAGAAGACCCGCTGATCAAAAGCGCAGCGTTTTCGGCCGGGGCCAATGATTACCTAGTCAAACTCCCGGATAACATTGAACTGGTGGCGCGGATTCGCTATCACTCGCGCTCCTACATGACCCTGCTGCAACGTGATGCGGCCTACCGTGCGTTGCGGGTCAGCCAGCAGCAGTTGCTCGACACCAATCTGGTGCTGCAACGGTTAATGAACTCGGATGGTTTGACCGGGTTGTCCAATCGTCGACACTTTGACGAATACCTGGAGCTTGAGTGGCGTCGCGCCTTGCGTGAGCAGACCCAGTTGTCGCTGTTGATGATCGACGTTGACTACTTCAAGTCGTTCAACGACACCTTTGGCCATCTGGACGGTGATGAAGCGTTACGCAAAGTGGCCTCGGCCATTCGTGATGCGAGCAGTCGGCCGTCTGATTTGCCAGCGCGGTATGGCGGAGAAGAGTTTGCAATCGTATTGCCCAACACCTCGCAGGGTGGCGCGCGATTGGTAGCGGAAAAACTGCGCCAGACGGTGGAAGGGCTGAAAATTCCGCATATTCAGCCCACCGAAGGCAGCAGTCTGACCATTAGCATTGGTTTGGCCACGCTCACGCCGCAGCAGAGCGGTAGTTCGCGGCAGTTGATCTCGGCGGCGGACAAAGGCCTGTACCTGGCCAAGCACAATGGGCGTAATCAGGTAGGGATTGAGTAGCGGCGGTCTGACGCGTACTGCCAATAACGATTGCGCAGGTTGAAACACAGGCGGCAGCTGCCGAAGGCTGCGATCTTTTTGTCTTAAAAGATCGCAGCCTTCGGCAACGCCTATCGGATGTCTTGCTTTTGCCCACGGTATAAGTGAAAGAAATAAATAAACAGGATAAGGGTTATGCCGAAGCCGAAACCTTTGATTAAGCCATCAGGACCAAAAGTAAAGGCAGCGACAGCGGCGATTAAAACAATACAAAAAGTGGTGACGACTTCAACTAACAGAAAAAAATCAACGGCCTCTAAGTCACTCGAATTTTTTAAGATTAAGTTGGTCGATAATCGTGTGAGGATTAAGCCAATGATCACACCCGATAAGCTAAATACTGTCAGTGCATAGAATAAGCCTTGGTGTCTGGCGTCTAGTATTAGTCAGAAGGAACTTGAAAGTGTCAGGCTGAAAAAAATAAAAGCCAATGATTTTGGCAGCGTATGGCCTACGGTTTTTACCAGTAATCCACCGCCGATAATAATAGAAATTAAATACAGTGAAAAGGCTATCATTGAACTGCCAAGCCAAGCCAAGACAGGAATTCAGGTAGTTGCAAGAGGTTTTTGTACTGATAGAGAAGCCCAATAGCGTACATGAGAATGATTGACTCAAATAAGTTTCCCGTTAAAAAGCCATAAAAAGCCGTCGGGTTTCGTTGGTAAACTTTGAACAATCTGCTCAAAGAAAGGATGTGAATCTGTTGTTTGGTTTTGAATATGACTTGGGTGCGTTTAAGGTCGTGATGGGCATAAAAAAGTTGAACGGATCGGCACAGAATGATCGTTGAAAAAATGACCGCTGTTGCGTAAGACGGTCGCCAAAAACTTAAAACATAACTGGCCAAAACTAGCAGAGCAAAAGGGAGGCCGAGACGAAGTGTCAAAAAGCTAAAGGCTATGATAGCGAAGTCAGCATTTTTTCCTGTCAAGTTAAAATGGATTCGATTGTAAGTCGGGCGGAATGTAGATTTTAAACAGCCTGTGCCAATGGCGTCCAAGGTAAACGCCATCACTAAAAAGCACCAAGTGAGCGTGATAAAGCCTTGGTAAGATAAATAGAAACCGATTAGGAAGCTTATGGCGCTCACCAGTTTTAGCATGAACCCCGCTAGCAGGGTGTTACCCATACCGATATAGAAGCTTAATGCGGCGCCTGCGTAAAACTCCAGTGAGGCAGAAATAGTGAGCTGTGATAATAATGCTATTTCTAACGCATAAGCACCTAGCTGTGGGTTAGTGGCGATGAGCGCAAGTTCCAGTATGGTGACTGCCATGGCAATGCCGCAATACATCGCATCTGAGCGGCCAATGAGTGGGTTGGCCTTCATGGTAAGAGTATCTTGTATGTTGTACCTGGCTCGGGTGCTAGCTGTTGGTATAGAAATGCAGGGGCTGAAGCCCTGCCGTAAAAGAGTAAGCTGATATAAAAAGATTCTAAATCGTAGGGCAGTATTGAATAATTACTTTTTTTCGGTCTTTCAGGCGTATAGGTAACACCGTGAGGCGCGTGCGCGTTTTGAGCGTCTTCGTACTCTAGAAGCTCAGCGTAAAAGGGAACGTTCAATGTTGCAACAGCACGTTTAAATAATTCATGAGCGCCCTTTTGCTTGCCAGTTTTGCTCGTAAAGGGTTGAAAAGTCGACAATACTTTGTTCATAGGTTTTATCATCACCGTTTAGAAAGGGAGCAGTAAAAAATGCAGGGTATTGATCAATGATTCGCTGAGCTTCAATTGGGAGGCGAGTGAGGCGCGCTTAAATACTTATATTTTTAGCGTGCATATTTATATAGTTTTTTGATTGCTTAATGTCAATTGAGTGGTTTCTTGTAGGTTGTTTGTTGTGTTTTTTTTTGTTGTGGGGTTTTTTCCTTTTTTGTGTAGGAGGTATTTTGCTATAAATGGCTTCTTGTTTTTTAATTTGTTGATAGATAAGGGGTTGTTGAAAAGGCTGTTGTTTATTATCGAGCGTTGGTTTTTTTTAGATTGTTTTTGAAAAAGTAGGCTGTTTTTTCTTAAATCGGACGGGTGGTTGTTTTGAGGGGGGCTGGTTGTTTGCGTTTTTAAATGCGCACTAATTGCAAGCCCGCCAGCTTGAGCTAAAGAAGGGCGCAGACTAATCCCCGATTTTTCCAAGGTGTAAGCGACTCACGAGCGGAGGCAATTTTCTAGGAGGCGGTCTGCATTGACACAGTCAAGGATGGCGTAGCCCCCCGCCAGGCGGGCTGCTGCCGACCAACGTTTACGGTATACTCCCCGGCTTTGTAAAAATCGCCTACGAGTGCCGTCAGCCATGGAAATCAACCCGATCCTTAACAGCATCAAGGACCTGTCAGAGCGCTCCGAAACTATTCGGGGGTATCTTTGACTACGATCAAAAGCATGAGCGTCTGATCGAAGTCAATCGCGAGCTTGAAGATCCAAGTGTCTGGAACAACCCTTCGTACGCCCAGGAACTGGGGCGCGAGCGCGCTCAACTGGCGCAAATCGTCGAAACCCTGGATGAGATGCACACAGGCCTGGCTGATGCCAAGGACCTGCTGTTGATGTCCGCCGAGGAAGAAGACCAGGCCGCTGTCGATGACGTCGCCGCGGAAGTCGAACGTCTGCGCGAAGCCCTTGAAAAACTCGAATTCCGCCGCATGTTCAGCGGTGAAATGGACGCCAATAACGCTTACCTGGATATTCAGGCAGGCTCCGGCGGTACCGAAGCGCAAGACTGGGCCAATATCCTGCTGCGGATGTATTTGCGTTGGGCCGACAAGCGCGGCTTCGATGCCACCATCATGGAATTGTCTGCCGGTGAAGTAGCCGGTATCAAAGGCGCAACCGTTCATATCAAAGGCGAATACGCATTTGGTTGGTTGCGTACCGAGATTGGCGTCCATCGTCTGGTTCGCAAAAGCCCCTACGATTCGGGCAACCGTCGTCATACCTCGTTCTCGGCTGTGTTCGTTTCGCCAGAAATCGACGACAACATCGAAATCGACATCAACCCTTCAGACCTGCGGATCGATACGTATCGTTCCTCCGGTGCGGGTGGTCAACACGTAAACACCACTGACTCGGCCGTGCGGATTACCCACGTTCCGACGAACACTGTGGTGAGCTGCCAGAACGAACGTTCTCAGCATGCAAACAAAGACACCGCGATGAAAATGTTGCGGGCACGTCTTTACGAGCAAGAAGTACAGAAGCGCAACGCGGCATCCCAAGCCCTGGAAGAGACCAAATCTGACATCGGTTGGGGGCATCAGATCCGCTCGTACGTACTCGACGCCTCGCGTATCAAGGATTTGCGTACCAATATCGAACGCAGCGATTGCGACAAAGTCCTCGACGGCGATATAGACGAATACCTGATAGCCAGCCTGAAACAAGGCTTGTAAGGCGCGCAACAACCGTAAGTGCGAAGCCTTTGTGATGCGCCAAGAGCGCGCTGAAGGCCCGCCACCCCCTGCCGCGAGGCGGGGGCAACGAACCTGTGATGGAATTTTTAAGACATGAGCGACCAACAACTCGACCCGCAAGACCTGCAACAGGAAGAAAACACCCTGATCGCCCTGCGCAAGGAAAAACTTGCCGCCGAGCGCGCCAAGGGCAATGCCTTCCCGAATGACTTCCGTCGCGACAACTACTGTGAAGATCTGCAGAAGAAGTACGCCGACAAGACCAAGGAAGAGCTGGCTGAGGCGGCTATCCCGGTCAAGGTTGCTGGTCGCATCATGCTTAACCGCGGCTCGTTCATGGTGATTCAGGACATGACCGGTCGCATTCAGGTCTACGTCAACCGTAAAACCCTGCCAGAAGAAACCCTGGCCGCCGTGAAAACCTGGGACTTGGGCGACATCATTGCCGCTGAAGGCACTCTGGCCCGTTCCGGCAAAGGCGACCTGTACGTTGAAATGACCAACGTGCGTCTGCTGACCAAATCCCTGCGCCCGCTGCCAGACAAGCACCACGGTCTGACTGACACCGAGCAGCGCTATCGCCAGCGTTACGTTGACCTGATCGTTAACGAAGACGTTCGCCACACCTTCCGTGTGCGTTCGCAGGTGATTGCCCACATCCGCAATTTCCTGATGGCGCGTGACTTCCTGGAAGTCGAAACGCCGATGCTGCAAACCATTCCGGGCGGCGCGGCAGCCAAGCCGTTCGAAACCCATCACAATGCGCTGGACATGGAAATGTTCCTGCGGATCGCGCCTGAGCTGTACCTCAAGCGTCTTGTTGTGGGCGGTTTCGAAAAAGTGTTCGAGATTAACCGTAACTTCCGTAACGAAGGCGTCTCGACTCGTCACAACCCAGAATTCACCATGTTGGAGTTCTATCAGGCTTACGCCGATTACGAAGACAACATGGACCTGACCGAAGAGCTGTTCCGCGAACTGGCGCAACTGGTTCTGGGCACCACCGATGTGCCGTACGGCGACAAGGTATTCCACTTCGGCGAACCATTCGTGCGCCTGTCGGTGTTCGACTCGATCCTCAAGTACAACCCTGAGCTGACCGCTGACGATCTGAATGACATCGACAAGGCGCGCGCCATTGCCAAGAAAGCCGGCGCCAAGGTGCTGGGTTTTGAAGGTCTGGGCAAGCTGCAAGTGATGATTTTCGAAGAGCTGGTCGAGCACAAGCTGGAGCAGCCACACTTCATTACCCAGTACCCGTTTGAAGTGTCGCCGCTGGCCCGTCGTAACGATGACAATCCGAATGTGACCGATCGCTTTGAGCTGTTCATCGGTGGTCGTGAAATCGCCAACGCCTACTCCGAGTTGAACGACGCGGAAGACCAGGCTGAGCGTTTCATGGCTCAGGTGGCTGACAAGGACGCGGGCGATGACGAAGCCATGCACTACGACGCCGACTTCGTCCGTGCACTGGAATACGGCATGCCGCCAACCGCCGGTGAAGGTATCGGTATCGACCGTCTGGTGATGCTGCTGACCAACTCACCGTCGATTCGCGACGTGATCCTGTTCCCGCACATGCGCCCACAAGCGTAACGATGCCGCATAAAAAAAACCGCCGATTCAGGCGGTTTTTTTTGCCCGGCGTGCAGCGAATCGTTGCAGCTGCCGAGCCCGCGAGGCTGCGCCCGGCGGCGTAGCTGTCGTAAAACCAGCTAACACGGTGTGCCAGAATAACCGGGCTCTCTGAATTTACGATTGCTTCGCAATCGGACGTAGCCTGCGGTAACGGCTACGCAATCGACGTAACGCGCAACATTGAGAGGCGCCAACATGCCAAAGTGTTGACGGCGATTATCAGTCAGATGGAATATCAGCCCCTACTCAATGTGCTGGCTGCTCTTATAGAAGGATGCAGGCATGAAAGCTTGGCGTGTAATGCTGATGGCATTGTCGTTTTTGATGTTGAACGGTTGTTTGGTGACCTTTAAACAAGCCCCTATCGTTGCCCAACCGGCGCCCAAACAATTGCTGGGTAAATGGACCAGCAAGGATGCCTGGGGGCAGGCGCGTAATCTAAGCATCCGCGCCATCGATAAAACGCGCTATGAGGCGCTGGTGTATCCCAAGGGCGAGCCCAAGTCTGGTGAGCGTTACACCTTTATCGTTGCCCGTCATGGCAGCCGTTGGTATGCCTCGGCGGCGTTGCCTGCCAAGTTGGGCGGCAGCCACACGCTTAATGGCTTCGAGGTGAACGACAATGGTGAGCTGGTGGTCTACGACCTGGACCTTGATCAGGTCAAGCAGGCGGTTGGCCAATCGGCTTTGAGCGGTGATCCAGTCGAAACGCCCGAAGGTTCGGGCGTACAGATCAATAGTCCATCAGCTACAGTTTTTGCATACCTCGACGATCCGGCAAACTCGGATGTGTTTGTCGAAGTGGCCCGCTACAAGCGCGTGGCCAAGTAAGCCCATTTATTCGAGGAAATGCGGGTGGACGATTACCAGCGCACGATACGCACATTGTCAGACCGTATTGTGTTGGCACAAACCCCGATCCGCGTGTTGGATGCGGTGAAGTGGGATGACAGCATTCGTCAGGGGTTTCTCAAGGCCAAGGGCAAGGAAATGCCGGCGGTCAACCGCGACTACTACTTGGGCCGGGCATTGGCTTTTGACTCCAATGCGGTCAAATCCGAGTTTCAGCACATAGAGCGCGACATCACCCGGCAACTGGGGCAGTTCAACCCGGTCGGGCAGATCATGCGCCGCATGTGCAAGGAATACCGAATGGTGGTGCGCATGTTGGAGGCCCGTGGCACTGAAGACTTCGGGCTGATTTCCCAGGAGTTGTATGGCGCGGCATCCGACGCGTTCCATGCCGGTGATCCGACCCTGGCCGATCTGGGGCTGATGATGTCCGACTACCTGGATAACATCGATGGGCGCGGTGATCTCAAGGACGAAGCCAAAAACCTGACCGCCAAAGATGCCGTGAACATGCTGCAAAGCCGTCTGAACAAAGTGTTTGGCGAGTGTGAAGAAACCATTCGGGTATTTGAGTCTGATGGCATCGTCGCGGACGCAGCGGCAGGCGCCGACTACATCAAGATCCGCACCGACGCGATGTTCAATGAGCGTGACGTACGGGCGCTGGAAGTTCACGAAGGGCTGGTGCATGTAGGCACCACGCTCAATGGTCTGAATCAGCCGATTTGCACTTTCTTGTCCAAAGGCCCGCCATCATCGACCGTGACCCAGGAAGGGCTGGCGATTTTGATGGAAATCATCACCTTTGCCTCCTACCCGAGCCGCCTGCGCAAGCTCACCAACCGCACTCGTGCGATCCATATGGTCGAAGAGGGCGCGGACTTCATGCAGGTGTATCAGTTCTTCCGCGAGCAAGGGTTCGAGATGCCAGAAAGCTATGGCAACGCGAGCCGGGTTTTCCGTGGATCGGTGCCAAATGGCTTGCCATTTACTAAAGACTTGTCCTATCTCAAGGGCTTCATCATGGTTTACAACTACATTCAGTTGGCCGTGCGCAAAGGCAAGCTCGAACAGATACCGCTGTTGTTCTGTGGCAAAACCACACTTGAAGACATGCGTACCTTGCGTCAGCTGGTGGATGAAGGCTTGGTGGTTGCACCCAAATACCTGCCTGACCAGTTCCGCGACATGAACGCGTTGTCGGCGTGGATGTGTTTCTCCAACTTCCTCAATCACCTGAGCCTGGACCGGATTGAAGCGGATTACTCCAATATTTTGTGAAACCTTACCCCCTTGTAGGAGTGAGCCTGCTCGCGAAGGTATCCCTGACGCACCGCATCGCCTGCATCGCGAGCAAGCTCGGCGCCTACAAACATCCAGGTATCTGACGCAATGAAAACCCTCGCTGCACTCTGCCTGCTGTTAACCCTCAGCGGATGCAGCTCGTTGCTGTTTTATCCCGAAGCCGGCCAGCCGATCACGCCGACTGCGGCGGGCTTGCCCTATCAAGACGTCACTCTCGCTGCTGCCGATGGCACGCAACTGCATGGTTGGTGGTTACCGGCCAGGGCTGGCGTCCCCCTCAAGGGCACTGTGCTGCACCTGCATGGCAATGGCGGGAACCTGGCTTATCACCTGGGGGCTGTCGCCTGGTTGCCCGAGCAGGGGTATCAAGTGCTGATGCTCGACTATCGCGGCTATGGCCTGTCGCAAGGCTCTCCCGGTTTGCCCGCGGTGTATCAAGACATCGACGCCGCGTTCGACTGGTTGCAGCGCCAGCCCCAGACCAAGGATCAGCCTCTGATTGTGTTAGGACAAAGCCTGGGCGGTGCGATGGGGGTTCATTATCTGAGCCAGCACCCGGCGCAGCGGGCTCGGCTCAAGGCGGTAGTGCTCGATGGCGTACCGGCCAGTTACCGCGAAGTAGGGCAGTTTGCCTTGAGCACTTCGTGGCTGACCTGGCCGCTGCAAGTGCCGTTGTCGTGGCTGGTACCCGACGCCGACAGTGCCGTGTATGCGATGCCAGAAATGGGCGGGGTGCCGATGCTGATCTTCCACAGCCTGGATGACCCGATCGTGCCGCTGTCCAATGGCATCCGTCTGTATCAGGCCGCGCCGCTTCCCAAGGTGCTGCAATTGACCCGCGGAGGCCATGTGCAGACCTTTGCTGACCCCACCTGGCGCCAGGTGATGCTGCGTTACCTGGACGACCCACAACACTTCAATGGTGTGCGGCGTCTGGGGGAGATCCCCAATTACCCGGTCACCCCGAATTCGACGACAGACCTTGGAACAGAGAACCCGCAATGAGTGAAGAACGTAACGCCATCCCGCTGATCCTCACAGGCATCGGCACCATCATCGGTACGGTAGGCTGCCTGTGGTACTACGGCTACCTGCACTTCGCCAAGCCTGAGGATGCGTTGTTGCTGAGCGACTTCACCATGCTCAAGACCATTCCCGGCGAAGACTACAAAATCTCCCTGACTCCGGCCACTCAAGTGGCGCAGTGCGTTGACGGGATTGTGGTGTTGTTCGACACCGAGCAAAAAGGGTTGACTGGCGTGTTGGTGAACAACAAGAAACAGGCCGTGCATTGCATGGGGCAAGAAACCCCTAAGCTAGAGCAGTAAAAATACGTGTAGGCGCGAGTTTTCAACCGGTCAAAAGATCGCGAGCACGCCTGCGCTGCGCCGGTAATCGACATCCAACAAAAAGCCCCGCCTGATCACTCAGGCGGGGCTTTTGTTAACGCTTTGTCCCGTCCTGAATAGGGTTTACACCTTCTGACCTATCTTCAGGAGGACTCAATGGATTCGGGAAAAAGGCGCAGTCAGCGTGATTACACGCTG